>JAYVNW010000127.1:0-2974 GCA_043758225.1 Candidatus Kuenenia sp.
GGTGACGTCGAGCGCTGCGGAAACTACCCTGTGCCAGGCAACTCACCGTTGACAGTGCGCCAGGCCGTGCAAAAAGCCGGGATGGTTTCGGATAGCGTGAACGTGAAAGTGATTCGGGCGACTCAGGATCGAGCTCAATTTACACAGGTGATTTCGGCCAGCTCGGCTGACAGTGGCGAGCCCGTTGAGAATGGTGATGTGCTGCTTGTTCAGTCCATGTCGCCAATGAAAGCGGAAGTCAGAAAGAACGCAGCGCTGCGAACCGACAATGGCGTGATTGTCGTTGGGCTGGAAGAAGAGGGAATCAGAATCGGCGATGTGCTGCTGTCTGCACAGACAACCCCTCCTGCTGACGGACAGATTAAAGTCATTAGCCGTTTTCAGGGTGAACCGCCGGTTTCCAAAGCTGAGCTGTATAGCCCTACGATACACGGGGACGTGATTTCTATCTCTCATGATAATCGTCGAGTCCTCAAAGGATTCGGCAACATGGCACCAGCGGTTTCCGAATGGAAGAATCAAAGCGCGGCATTGCTGATGCCATCAACAACTGCCACTTCGTCAGATACGGGTGTCGATTTTTCGCTCTCAAATGTCCCTTCAAAATTGCAGCAGTTTGAGGTTGCGACAGCGCCTGCTGACTCTATGTTCCTGCCGGTCCCTGGTGACAGCACACCAGAATCAAGAGCCTTCGCTAGTGATGCTGAAGACGAATCCTCAACATCAACCAACGCATTACCAATCAGCCAGTCAGAAGATGTTGCAGACGTTGCAAGGGAGTCGACTGATGATGGCGAGATCGGCTTTGCATCGAAATCAACTGCCATCGCTCCGATAGCTCCTGCGGAAATCAAGACGGGAGTCGATACTGCGACCAAGTCTGCAAACTTCAATCCATGGAATCTTGTCATCGTCGGCGGATTACTGCTGGCGGGAACTCTGATACTGGCGGGAACATTGCGACCAGATCCTGACGACAACAGTAAATTCATCGAAACGGCAGCCCGTGAATCAATTGCCAATTCAAAACGCTTGAGTTCAACCTCCGCTGCCCCTCAAACTTCGGTGTCTTCGCCAATGTGGCAAAACGCGGCAAAAGCAGAACTGCCAAAAGAGAAGTCCGCAGTAGTTATGACATCACCAATTGTTTTGGCAGCCGCAGGATTTGAAAAATCGTCGGAAATCCAAACCGCTACGCCTGCAACAACGGCAAACACTTTGGTCGCTAATCACGAGTGGTTCGGTGGTGATTGGAACGGACGAGTCGTACAGAGCAAGGAGACTCTGAACCATACAACAGCCTGCGTTGATTCGATAATCAACGTCGAGATTTCCAAAGCTCCAGTATTTCAAAAGTCCTTAGCTGAAATTCAAAAGACAGAGACTTCGACGAAATCAGTAACTGAAGAGTGTTCCGCAGCAAGTGTTATCGTCAATGACACTGCTTCCATGGAAATCGTTTCAGCAATTGCTGAAATCATTGCCAGTGCTGATATTGTCACAAACGAAATCGAAGACCAGTCAAAGTTGTCGGCTCTTGAAGATCTGCTGCAGAACCGACTGCCGATCGATCTCTGCGAAGCGCAGCTGCCATTGCAAATTGCTTTATTCGGAACACCTGCGGGACCTCGTCGCCTGCGAATCGATGCGGCCCATAAAACAGTGCCGTCTCCGCATGTAAATCTAACCGCTGACAAACGGCGCGAACAACAAGTCTCAGTAACTGCCTCAGCAGCGCCGAAACAATCAACGGCAGACTCCTCCGGCGGCCTGGATCGTGCCCTACACTTTTTGCAGGAACGGGCTGAATCATGATCTGTGCAATCGACTTTGGTTGCTCTCGAATTCGTTCTGTATATCGCAATCCGCAGACTCCCGATCGACTGACGATGTATTCGGAACGGTCGGAATATACGTTGCTCAAGAATACAGAGCAGCACCGCACCGCGCTTGAGTCAGAACGCGTGCCATATGCAGAATGCAGGGAAACTCTGGTGATCTTCGGTAACAACGCGGCAAAGGCTCAATGGCTTAGCCGCGTGCCTCGCACCGCGTTGCTGACGGACGGACTTGTGCCATCCGACGACGCTCCAGCGCGGCAAATGCTGAATCTGTTGACCGAATCGATCATGCCGAAAAGCCCTGGCCAGAACAACATCTGCGTGTTGACTATACCCGGCGTGCGTGACGGATCACTTCAGGCGAACAGGAACGAGGCATTTCTTTGTCACCTCGTGCAGATGCGAGGCTACACTCCGGTTGTGGTCAACCCGGCTGAAGCGGCCCTGCTGGCGACATGCAGCGATGTTGCATTCACCGGAGTTAGTATCGTCATGGGTGCGGAAACAACGACCGTCTGCGTCGCTCGACTTGGAGTCGTTCTGGCATCCGAAACGATTGCCGCCGGAGGCAACTGGATTGATTCGGAGATGTCTCGGCAATTCAAAGTCGAGATGTTTGACGAGACGGGTAATGCTTATCTGGACGTGGAAAGTATCCGTCAGTGGAAAATTGACACCTCACCGCATTTAATGAATGCTTTCGGTGATCGTGAACGACAGTTGTCTCGGCTGTACTCAGTTGTACAGGAACGAATTGTCCGATCGATCAGAGAGCTGACCGCCCAGTCATCAGTGCGTGTTGCGCTAAACAATCAACGGCTTTCTATCATGGCGGCCGGTGGTGCTGTTAAGGTCAATGGGTTCGCAGACCTTCTGACTGAGCAACTGATTCAACATGACATTGCGGATCGAATCCTGGCAGTCAAGACAGCTCCAGATTCTGAAACAGCCGTTCTGCGTGGCACTTTAATCTATGGCGAGCTTGAATGCAGCGGATTTATGTCTGAGGTGGCAGCTTAGATTACAGGCGATCGAGTGCTCGCACATAATCGACTTCCATGCGAGAGATGTCCCCAAAGACATTCTGGAAGTCTTCGAGTCGCTGCTCTGCCGTATACGTTTCCAGCGAATCA
>JAYVNW010000128.1:0-1886 GCA_043758225.1 Candidatus Kuenenia sp.
GCATCGGTACGAGCAGAACTTGAACAAATCAAACTGCAGCTTCGTCCACGATTGGCCGAACAATGGTTGTCAGACATCGCCGCGATCTCTGCCGAATCGTTGCAGGCCGTCAACGTGACCATGCCGAATCGACCGATGGAAGATCTGCTGCACGTGTGGTCTCAGCTTCAATCAGATCAGGCAGCTGGCAAAGTCATCGCCACGTCATGGACAGAACTCGCGAAGCGATATGCTGATGAAAGCATTCGCCGAATCTCAGAGAATACCGGACAATTTAGTACCGTCGTTGACTTTCGCGACGGCATTCCGGAAGGCTGGTCGGTCGATGGCGAAGGACTGCGAACGATCGTGCCTCGTGGCGACTTTGTTGTGTCATTGGCCGGCGAAAAGGCGATTGACGCCATCCTTCTGGGAGGACTCTGTACCAATTCACTCTCACCTCGCATGAACGGTGCACTTCGAACTCCGTGGACCAAACGGATTGGCCCGGGACAATGCAGTTTCGAAGTTGCCGGAGGAGATTTCGCAGCTCGCCGAATTGTTGTCGATAACGCCTTCCTCACGGAACGCCAGCAGTACGTGAACAATCCGTCGCCTCAATGGCAGATGGCTGATGGATTAGGATCTCAGGCAGATCGTAACGTGTACATTGAATTCGCAACAAAGACCAGCAATCCCAACTTTCCACCCCGAGTTGGACTTGGCGGAGCTTGCTCGGAAGAGCAAGCCGCCGATCCTCGGAGCTGGTTCCAGCTGAGTCGCATCGTAAAGCACGCGGCCCCATTTTCGCCGCACGATGAACTGACAGGAATCCTGCGGCTGTTTGAAGGTGTGACTCCTCAATCGTCTGACGACGTAATCAATCGGTATCGCACCGTTCTTTCCAATGCCGTGAGCGCATGGAAAGATGATACAACCAACGACAGCGATGTCCGTCTGCTGAACTGGATGCTGACAAACGGCCTTTTGAAAAATAGTGCCACATCAGAAACAGCCGCGCTCGCTGTCAAGGATCTCGTGCTTCAATATCGAGCGACTGAAGCGAAACTGAATATCCCTGCGACCGTCAACGGCATGGCCGATATTGATTCGCCCGTCGATTATCGGCTGAACGTTCGCGGTGACTATGATCAACTGGGCGATTCGGTTCCGCACGGTTCGCCAAGATTGCTTGTCGACATGTGCCGGAACCCAGAGCTAACCGCCGCATCAAGTCTTCATAATCGACTGGAACTGGCGGAACTGGTGGCAAGTCCTCGCAATCCGTTGACCGCCCGAGTGTACGTCAACCGCATCTGGTATTGGCTGTTTGGAGCTGGCTTGGTAGCCACGACGGACGACTTTGGCCATGTCGGCGACAGGCCGTCTCATCCCGAACTGCTGGATGCCCTGGCATGGCGATTTATGAACGAAGGCTGGTCGACGAAGCGATTGATTCGCAGCATCGTGTTGAGCCAAACATGGCAACAATCACAGGACGCTGCGGCCGGGGCTCTTGATGTGGATCCAACAAATCGACTGCTGCATCATTTTCCCGTGCAGCGCCTTGATGCCGAATCTCTGCGAGACGCAATGTTAGCCGTTTCTGGTCGACTGGACGCCACATTGTATGGTCCTGCGTCAAACCCCAGCAGACTTAACGAAGACGACCAGAAGCGATTGTTTTCCGGCCCGCTGGATGGACTTGGACGCCGATCGATCTACACGAAAATCACGATCATGGAGCCGCCTCGATTTCTTGCGACGTTTAATCAACCCGCTCCGAAGATTCCCACGGGACGCAGAGACATTGCGAACACACCTGCACAATCGCTCGCTCTTTTGAATGATCCGTTTGTCACGAATCAGGCCGACGTCTGGGCCGCTGAACTGATCACGCGGCCAGA
>JAYVNW010000129.1:0-15566 GCA_043758225.1 Candidatus Kuenenia sp.
GAGTCGCCGGAAACAGCTGCGCGTCCAGACTTTCGTCACCAGCGCGGAATTCATTGCCGACCAGATCGGCAAGGTAGATCAGATGGACCTGCCCGATCCGTGGCACGGCGTAAATGCCCAGCAATGAACGAATTTCAACTGTGGCCCCGGCCTCTTCGTAGACTTCCCGTTTTGCACCATCTTCCGGGGATTCACCCAATTCCATGAATCCGGCAGGAACAGTCCAGAAGCCGTATCGAGGCCGAATGGCTCGGCGACAAAACAGCAGGTTAGATCCAGCCCGCACGACGGCTCCGACGATTATGCGAGGATTTTCGTAGTGAATCCATCCGCAGTCTCCACACACCATTCGATCGCGATTGTCATCGGTCGGAGTGATCATCGAAAAGTTCTTGAATGGCGTTGAAAGTGAATCTGTCATTTGTGTAGCCGCCGATACGAATCAATCGACACTTTGAGGCAACTGGCCATAGGCACCGTGCGAACAGCGCATCCAAAGAACAAGGTGCCTCTTTGAAGCTCGTTAAGTCATTGCGAAGAGTAGTTTCACGTTGACAAAAATGACAGCAGACGCCTTCTCTGGGCTGCGAGCAACTATTATTCGGAAGTCCGGACCTGCAATCGGTTGGCCACAGTGGGAACGAGCCCGAAGCAGGGAACAGGGTCTCGCGAATCTGCAATACATCCGGTACGGCAATTTCTCCGTGATTCTGGCTTCCGACGGTGAGCAAATTGGCGGTCGTCGCAGAACCGCTTTAAATCAGGAGAAGCAATTTCCCGCGAACGTTAAAGGATAACTTGCAAAATTCTGCGCGAGCCCCTTTTATGACCTCACCTGTCCCAAGTGCTGTTGTTCGGCCGGCTCGAAGATTCTCGCATTTCTGCGCGGCAAGCAGGACCTACTTTGCGTGGCCACGGGCGGGGTTTTTCCAGACCCAGACGTCTTCTTCGCGAAGGCGGAGATAGCTGTTGTAGCGGGCTTCGGAAATCAGCTTTTGTGAGACAGCCTCTTTGACACCGCAGCCGGCTTCATGGATGTGCGTGCAATCCGGAAACCGACAGCTGGCGATGAATGGGCGAAATTCGATGAAGTAGCCATCGACTTCCTCAAGCGAAATATCCCATAACTCAAACTGACGGATGCCGGGCGTGTCGCACACCCAACCTCCAAAAGACAGTGGAACCAGGCGGGCTCGACGAGTCGTGTGCGTGCCCTTGCGAGTCCAGTCGCTGACATCTGCGGTTTGCAGGCCAAGTTCGTTGTCAACACAATTCAGAAGTGTTGATTTTCCGACACCGCTTTGTCCGCTGACAGCCGTCTGTCGGTTCTTGAGCAGATGTCGCAACTGATCGATGCCGCGTCCGTCCCTGGCACAGGTCAGCACGACGTTGTAGCCAATCCTGCCATATGTTCGCACATGATGCAGCAGAGTTGCAGGATCGACGAGGTCAATCTTATTGATGCAGATAATTGGTTCAATATTCAGTCGCTCGGCACTCACCAGAAAACGATCGATCAGCTGTGGCTTAAATTCAGGATCGGCGGCCGTTCCCACAATCAGCACCTGATCGATATTAGCGACAAGAATATGTTCGCGACCGTGGCTGCCGCGTGACAACAGTCCGTGGCGTGGTTCAACCCGTTCGATCACTGCCTGATCGTCATCGCCTTCCTGTCGAAACAGGACACGATCGCCGGTCACAACGACGTTGCGGGCGTCTCGAGCCATGGATTTGAGTACACCGCGAACCGAACAGGTGAATTCCTTCTGGTCGGCATCGTCTCGCACCAAAATATGCAGACCGATGAAGCTAGTGACGCGACCACGACGCAGGCCGTTCTGATCGACGACGCGAAGTAGTTGATTTCCTTCGGAAGAAACGCCAACCAGAGTTCTACGCCGAGATAAGTTGCCACGACCTGTCACTCGCTCGGAACTATTGACGTCAGCTGCGGACTCCTGATCATTCATCAGTTCGTCGGTCAGGTTTTGTTGCCGCGTTCGCACTTGTTTGTTGCGTCGCAGGTCAACTCGAACCTTCCTGGCGTGTGGTGACCGATGATACTTCCGTCCTTTTTCAGCCATTCCGCCCCGGTCCTTGATTCATCTCGCGAAACGCTGAAGTGCTATTCAGCCTGCACTACGAGCTGGTTTTCAATTTTGCGGACGCCTGGTTGCAATCGCATCAAATTGGCTGCCAGCCGACGTGTCTCTTCGTTTGGCACGGCACCGGTCAATACGGCCAGACCGTTTGGATGCAAATCAACATCGATACCATTCAGTTCAGGACGTTGAGGAACAAAACGTTTCATGGATGCGACATTGGCATTCGCAATACGCCCAGCGATTATTAATTGGGGGGCTGAAGGAAACGCAAAGCCGACACGAAGCGTCGTCTTGATCGCTCGCGGAGTACCAGTGGCTTGTTGTGTTTGCTGCTGATTATTGTTTTGAAGTGCCTGAAACTGGCGATTGGATCGCTGCTGATTGTTATTTCCAGCCGCACCACCGATAAATCCCTGCGTTGCGTTGGCCCCAATAAATGATTGAGCTGCGTTGGAGCCCAGCGTAGAGACATCGGTCGCTGCACCTCCTGTCGCCGTGGTTCCACCCGTTCCGCCAGTCGCGCTGCCAGTTCCTGTCGTACCACCAGTTCCTGACGTCAAACCGGTTCCGCCTGTGGTTCCGCCTGTTCCTGACGTTGTACCAAACCCTCCGGTGGTTCCACCGGTTGTTCCGGTGCCGAATCCGCCTGTGCCGCCAATTCCTCCCGTCTGCGCGTTGGTACCGGATGTCAGAGACAAAAGCACTATCGTTGTGGCAAAGAAGCGAAATGGTGTCATCATGGTTATGTCACTCTTTGTTTCGGATGGCTGAATCCCAGAGGCTGTGCTCTGTAGTATCGCAAACTTATACCCGTCTTGTCGAATGGTAACTTTCGAAACGACAAAATGAACGTGCTGTTCGGCTAAAACGACCTCCCTGGTCCTCATCAACCGGAAAGTTCCCACGTGACTTTTACTTTTGGGCAGTTTTTTTTGAAGGAGTCGCAGGCGAGAATGCGAGGCAAAACGGCAATCTTTGGTCCAATATGGCGGTTGGATGACTATACTGGAAGTTCAAAGCGGTTCAAAAACCGCTCGTGGACCTACGATAGAATAATCTGGATCAAGAAATCATGCCACCTCGTCGCCCTCAATCCGGCACCGACAAAAACAAACGCAAACCGTCCGAACGCGCCAATCGCAACACTGCAAGTGGACCGAAAGGAAATCCAGTTCGGAGTATGAGGCCGACCGAAAAGCGGGCTCGACCGAAATTCAATGTGCCGGACGCTCGCGGAGTTCGGGGCCCACGGGTTGAGTCTGATACAACGGAAGTGGAATCCAAAGAATCTGAAGTATCTCCGGATTCGATGCGTCTGCAGAAATTTTTGGCGATGGCGGGTGTAGATTCGCGCCGAAACTGCGAAGACTACATTCGCACGGGGCGAGTCACTGTCGATGGCGAAGTCATCACAGATCCTGCGAGAAGTGTGAATCCGAAAGTACAGGAAATCAAGCTCGACTCAGAACGTTTGAAGCCACCACGTTTTCGCTATTTCCTGGTGAATAAGCCTCGCGGATTTTTGTGTACGAACTCTGACCCACAAGGCCGTCCTCGTGCGGTTGATCTGGTTCCGTTTACAGATCAGCGTTTGTTCACGGTTGGACGTCTGGACGAAAATACCGAAGGCATGTTGCTCGTCACGAATGATGGCGATATCGCACAACGTTTAGCGCATCCGCGATTTGAGGTCATTCGCAAGTACCGTTGTCTTGTTGCTGGTTTTCCACAGCCGGAAATTTTGCATGAACTGCGAGAAGGTATGTATTTCGCGGAAGGCTTTTTCCGTTTTCGCAGTGTGAGAGTCTTCAAGCGTCGCGGTCGGAGTACGATTCTTGAACTGGAACTCCAGGAAGGCAAGAATCGCGAAATTCGACGACTCATGGCCCGCGTGGGGCACAAGGTGCAGGCCTTGGAACGTATTGCCTTTGGGCCGCTGAAGTTGGGCAGTCTGCCGCCGGGGCGGCATCGTGAATTGTCGTCGTTCGAGATTCGGCAGCTTCGTCAATTCATCGAGAAGGGTGAGTCTTCGGAATTGGGACCTCGCCGCACAGGCGGCAGCGGACAGTTCGGTTACCGCAGCGGACAAACGCGTGGGGATCGTAAACGAACCCAGCCAGAAACTATTGCAGAGGCACCTACTACAGGCCCCGCTGTTGTGACGGAGCGAACGACTCGACCGGAACGTCCAGCACGTCCGCGTCGGCCGGAACGTCAGGAACGGCCAGAAAGTGGGGCTCGGCCAGTACGTTTAGAACGTCCGGATCGAACGAATGCATCTGGTCGTCGTGTCTCTGCTGTACGATCGAATACGGTTCGACCAGGCACAACACGACCAGCTACAACACGAGCGGGTACATCGCGACCTGCGCCAATCCGCCCAGCAACGACGCGACCGCAGCCTGCTCGTCCGCAGGAAAAACTGTCGACAATGGCGGGGGTTGCAAAGCCCAAACCCGCCAGGGCAAAACAGTCAAAACGCAAACCTTCTCAGGGAGCGGCTGCTGACCAGCCAATGCGTCCAATTAACAAAGGGCGAGACCGACGACGTCAGCGATAGATTTTGGCACCAGGTCAGCTTGGCGCAGTCTGGTTGTCTGGAGCACATTGTTACGTAGAATATGGCTGACGGCTGGAGTTTTTCAGCCGGACTGTTCAGCATTCCATTTACGCAGAAGTGAAATCCAGTGCCGCTGCAAAGCATTCAGCAGGCGATCGACGCTCTTCAAAAGGGTGGTATGATCATTGTTGTCGATGATGAAGATCGCGAGAATGAAGGAGACTTCATTTGTGCGGCCGAATCGATTACGCCTGAACAAGTTGATTTCATGCTGAAGATCGGCCGGGGAACGCTTTGTGTTCCGGTGGCTGCAGAAGAAGCTGCTCGATTAAAACTGCGTCCGGTCGTCGATGAATCCAGCAACAACGCCCCGAACAAAACTGCGTTCCTGCGAGCGGTCGATCATGTCTCAGCGGGTACCGGCGTCAGTGCGTTGAATCGTGCGCGAACAATTCGTGCGTTGGCGGATTCAGCGGCGATTGCTGATGACTTTCTGCAGCCGGGGCACGTGAATCCGCTGGCTGCGATGCATGGCGGCGTCCTCCGTCGCGCTGGTCATACTGAAGCCACAATTGACTTGATGCGATTGGCCGGGAGACGCCCGGTAGGAGCGTTGATTGAAATCTGCAGCCAGACCAGTCACGGCATGGCGGATTATGCAGAGCTGCAATCGATCGCCAAAGAATACGACATCCCGATGATCTCTATCGAGGAATTGATCAAGTATCGGCGATTGCGGGAACAGCTGGTGACTCGCATTGTGGCTGTGCCGATACCGACTGCGGACTTCGGTTCGCCTACGGTGGTCGGATATCAGGTTGCACACGAAATCCAGGAACCACTTGCGTTGATTTGGGGAGATCTGAGCAAGGTCGATGCTCCGCTGATTCGGATGCATTCGTCATGTTTCACGGGTGACGTACTGGATTCGCTGCGCTGCGACTGCGGCGATCAATTGCGAATGGCCATGAAGATGATCTATGAGGAAGGTACGGGAGCTGTTGTTTATCTGCCACAGGAAGGTCGCGGAATTGGCCTTCTGGCAAAGTTGAAAGCGTATCAGCTGCAGGATCAGGGACTGGACACGGTCGAAGCGAATCATCGGCTTGGATTCAAGGCCGATATGCGTGACTATATGGTCGGCTTGCAGATCCTGAAGGATCTCGGTTTGAATCGCGTGAGATTGCTGACTAATAACCCGAAGAAGACTGACGCATTCGTCTATACGGGCGTTGATTTGCACGTCGTGGAACAGGTTCCAATCGTGGCTCCACCTCAAGTACTACGGACCGGCTACATGACGACAAAAAAGGAAAAAATGGGCCACGTTTTGCCTGACAGCGTCGTTCAGCTAAAGTCGCCGGTCGATGCCGATGCTGCGAAATAGCCAACTTCAATTTATCAACACTCTTTATTCCTGATCATCGCATGAAATTCGCTCTTGTCATTCCCGACGGTGTTGCTGACGAACCACAGCCAGGTCTAAACGGACAAACACCACTGCAGGCCGCGCGAATTCCGCATATGGACGAAGTCGCTGCGATGGGATGTGTTGGCGAAACGGACAACGTGCCGGCCTCAATGCCATCGGGCAGCGATGTGGGAACAATGAGTCTGTTTGGCTACAGCCCGTTGGAGTTCCATACTGGCCGTGCTCCACTGGAAGCTGCCGCACAAGGGATTGAATTGCATGACGGCGACTGGGCAATCCGCTGCAATTTTGTCACTGTCGCTGACGGGAAAATGCAAAGCTTCACAGCGGGGCAATTTCCGTCGGCCATGGGCCGGGAATTGATCGAAATACTGCAGCGTGATCAGTGCGGTGATAGTCACTGGAAATTTCAGACAGGGGTCAGCTATCGAAATCTGTTGCTGTATCGGAGTCGCGGAGTCGCCGCTCCATTTTCGCGACATACCGAAAGTACACCTCCGCATGATATTACTGATCAACCGATTGCCGGTTACCTTCCAACCGGACCGGGATCGGAGCAACTGCGGCAATTGATGAATCACAGTGGTGAGTTATTTGCATCCGCCAGCTGCAATCAACAGCGCATTGCTGCGGGAGAACTCGCTGCGACGCAGATTTGGCTTTGGGGTCTCGGACAACGCCCTGCGTTTGTGCCCTTTGTCGATCGTTTCAAAGTTCGCGGTGCCGTGATTACAGCCGTCGATTTATTGCGCGGTATCGGGCGGCTACTGGGCTGGGAAGTCATCGAAGTCGCCGGAGCGACTGGCTATCTCGACACGGATTATGCCGCTAAAGGCCAAGCTGCGATCGAAACGTTGTCTCGTCCTGACATCGATTTTGTCGTTGTCCATGTGGAGGCCACGGATGAAGCGTCACATGAAGGCCACGTGGATGAAAAGGTGCGTGCAGTTGAAAATATTGATCGGCACATCGTTGGGCCTCTCCATGATTGGCTCAAGCAGCAGGGAGACCATCGCCTGCTGATTTGTCCTGATCATCCGACATTTCTTCGCACCAGAACTCATAGCCACGGCTACTGCCCGTTTGCCATGTGCGGTACTGGTGTTGCTTCTGATGCGGGGAAAACCTACAGCGAAGTTTCAGCTGCAGCGTCGCCAATCAAACTGCCGCACGGCTGGGATCTGATGGGCCGATTCTTCTGACAAGGGCTGAGAGCCCTTAATGCAAAGGAGCCTCCCGGCTCGTTGACATTAGCCGCTCACGTTGTTCGCTTCCCGAAAGAAGCGTGCGTCGTGCATGATTCCGAGTAAGACTCCAACATCAAAGACGCATGCCGATTTGATACGTCAGAAATGCACCAACGTAAGCCAGAACCGTCATGTAGACGAACGAAAACACTGGCCAGCGCCAGCTGTTGGTTTCTCGCCGAATGACCATCAGAGTTGATACGCATTGAGCGCATAAAGCGAAGAAGACCATGATCGACATCGCGACCGGTACTGAAAATACGGGAGTGCCATCTGGCCAGGTGGCTGCTTTCAAAGTGTCGCGGAGTCCGTCGTTTTCTTCATCGACTTCGCCACCCAGACTATAAATCGTGCCCATCGTTGCGATCACAACTTCTCTCGCTGGAAACGAAGCGATAACGCCAATACCGATTCGCCAGTCCCAACCCAGTGGTTTTACAGCGGGCTCAATGGCCTTACCTGCGTGGCCAAGAAGACTGCCTTGAAGAAGCTGCGAATTCTGTAGATTCAATTCCGCCGATAAGTCCTTAATCGTTGCCGCATTCGACTCTTCGTCGTCCGCCTGAAGTGATTCAATCTTCGCCGTCAATTCGTACTGTCGAGCGTGACTGCCAGGGAATGAACCCGCCGCCCAGACAAGTACGCTCGTTGCGAAGATCAATGTTCCTGCCCGAACAACGAAGGACATGCCACTCTCCCAAACCCGCATCAACACAATTCTCGGTGAAGGCATGCGGTAATCTGGAAGTTCGAGCAGAAACGGCGACGGTTCGCCTCGCAGCAAGGTCTTTCGCAGGATCAGCGCGACAGGAACTGCCACAACCAAACCCAGCGTGCTCATGGCAAACAGAACCACGGCTCTTAGTGGCAACCACCCACCCAGCAGATTCACGTCAGGAATGAAAGCACCTATCATCAACACATACACTGGCAGTCGAGCTGAACAACTCATCAACGGCGCGATGAGGATTGTGACAAATCGATCGCGTCGATCATCGATCACGCGTGTCGCCATGACGCCTGGCACCGCGCAGGCAAAGGATGACATGAGCGGAAGAAATGACCGACCACTCAGCCCCAGCAGTCCCATGATTCGATCCATCATGAAAGCCGCTCGAGCCATATAGCCGCAATCTTCCAGCAGTCCAATGAACAGAAACAGCAGGCAGATCTGTGGGAGAAACACGATCACCGAACCAACACCGGCGACAATGCCTTCGGTCAGCAAACTTCTCAGCGGACCGGGGTCCATGGAATCTCTGACTTGCGAACTCGCCCAGCCGAGCAAGCCTTCGACGCCTTCACTGATCGGTTGCGAAAACCAGTAAATCGTCGAAAATACAAACATCAAGACGGCAAGGCATATCAGAAAACCGAAAACTCGATGCGTCAATACGCTGTCAATGCGATCGGTCAGTGTGACTGAAGAAGCGGCTGATCGAGTCTGCACTCGGGAAAGAAGTTGCTTGATAAATCTGTAACGTTGAGTGGCTTCGACTCCCGGGATCTCGTCGCCGGCGGCCGCCAGGACTCGTCGCGATTCTTCAAGCGCTGATCGATATTGCGGGCCCGCATCGTTTGTCAGCAGGCATTCGACTGAGCCTTCTGGATCCAGCAAACTTCGTGTCACCAGAAACGGCGAGCGTTTCGCTTCCGGGATACCAAGTGTTGAGAGCAATTCTTCAAGTCGCTCGATTTCAACCGCCACCGGCCCTTTTAAAATCCTCGAAGTGTTTGCGGAGGATTGATGTGGCTTGTCTTCAGCGTTCTCTGACTTGGCCAGCGATTCCACAACCGCAGTCTTGAGTTGTTCCAGGCCTTCTCGTCGCGTTGCCGACGTGGCAACCACAGGCACGCCCAGTTCGCGGCTTAGAGACTCGGTATCAACTTTGATTCCTGAGTGAACTGCCGCATCCCACATGTTCAGGCAGAGAATTACGGGGCAATCGACTTCCAGAACCTGCGTCGCCAGATACAAATTTCTATCCAGTGCGGAGGCGTTGCAGATGCAGATAATCAAGTCTGGTTTCGGTTCGTCGCAGCATCCGGTTAAGATTTGGACGGCAACCATTTCATCGGGCGATTTTGGAGACAAGCTGTATGTCCCCGGCAAATCGATCAGTTCGATATTGCGTCCGGCCCATTGTGTGCGACCGACTCGTTTTTCAACGGTAACGCCAGGGTAGTTTCCGGTGCGAACTCGCATACCAGATAGGGCGTTGAAGAGCGTGCTTTTTCCGGTGTTCGGATTGCCGATCAATGCAATTCGTGCCGTGTGAGTCGCGGGACGAATTGATGGCGAGGGCACAGTCACGGCGACGCCGCAGAACGAAGAGGGAGCTGCTTTGTGATCTCGACAAATTCGAACATCGAGACCAGTCCTTCAAGTTGCCGCAACATGTAGTTCGGAAACAGGCATCGCAGCGACAGGTTCTGACCAGCCGGAGTCGTTCGTGACCGAAATACACGCTGCTTCTGCAATTCGCATGGAGATGGAAACGTTGTGGATCCTGTACTGAATTGGTCCACCAAATGGAGCTCGACGCAGAACCTGCACCGCAACACCGGGGACGAACCCCATTTCCATCAGTCGCGAAGCAATACGACTAGCGCCGGAGATTGCCGTAACAATCGCAGATGCACCGGGTGTTAAATCAGCTAGTCGCAAAGTCTTCATTTCGGATCACCGCCAGCTCAAAAACCGGAGAAACACTGGTCAGATTTGTACCAGTGAACTCAAACCCAGATTATTGAATGGGACGCCAAACAACTGTCGCAAATGAGACTCAATCTCACATTGCTCTGATAAGGATATCGCAGTTAGCCTCGATTAGGCCACAGGCAATGCCTGGGATTTCCTGAGATTCTGAAGAATTTCCGTTGTTGGAAAAATCGCGTGTTGGCAGACCTGTCCTCAGGTCTGCAACCATTCAGCATGGCTGAAGGGAATTGGCGGCGTGGTCTGCAGATTCGGCAATCGGAATTCCTTTTGGGTTTGCGCTGGAAAAGTGGTGAAAAGACAAATACCAAGGAGTTGGCCAGGTTCAAAGTTCCCGACCTGAGACAGGTCGAATTATGTAGGCAGGCCTGCAGCCTTGCTGGTTTTGGTGAAATTCACCTTGAAAAAGCAAATAGTTTCCGGCGTTTCAGATTCACATCCCGTCCCCGCTTTGCTAAACCTCCAATTATTGAACAAAGATGAGTATTGCTGAACGTGGTGCAGAACGTGGATCGTTCTTCGCTGTACGATGAATTAGCCATCCTCAAAGGCAAGGACGTATTGGATGACATCTGTGTTGCTCTTTTTGTTTATGCTGGTGACATGCCTGATGTTTCTGGGCATGCTTTGGGGCGATCGCATCAGTTTGCCAAATCTGTTCACTGGCAATTGGCTGAATCCCATAGGCGATCTGATTCAATTCATGTCGCGTGTCTTCGGTGAATTTCTTGATGTGTCAGTCGAGTTCGTCGTGGGCCATTTGTCGTGGGTTGTGGCTGGGGTTTCCGGGACTGTCGGGCTGATCATCATTGCTTTTCTGATGGGTGGTGGTCTGGCTTCGGACGCGGAAGCGTATCATGTTGACACATTGGCTCCGTTGTATGCCGGAGGAGTGGTGGATCGCATCAGTGTGGTTCAGCCAGAACGGCCACGAGCGGAAATTTCAAGTGGAATCGTACTCGCGAAGGCTGATGTAGACGATTCCCAATACGTTGATCAGGCGGTTGGTGGTTCTGGTGAATATCGAGTCTTTGTACCGCCAGAACTTCAACCGCGGACCATTCGTTCCAATCGGCCCTGGCGGCCGATCGATGGCTCCATCGCCGCCGCGCCAACAACGCGACCGCTGCTGGACAGACCTGTTCTGGACGTGCAGTTTCAGCGGCTGAATTCTGAATCACTGGTTCCGGATCATATGCAGACTGTTCGAATTGACGGGCGTTTGGAAAATGATCTGCCGAATGCACTTTTTGTAGACCGCGCAGTTCAGAGTCTGTTGCGTGATAACTGGCAAGCTACTCTTGGGTTGCGTGCTGGTCTTGATAATCTCAACGGCCTCGACAACATTGTGTCGGAATCTCCGCTGGCAGAAGTTCGCAGTCTTGAATCTCGAATTCGGGTTACGCCGGGTGTGCTTGTATCTCGACAGGATTTGCGAGTCGAAAAAACAGTGCCGGAGAGTTCTGCAACCGGCGAGGTGACGATTCAGGTCATGGTCAACAATTTGGGGCGTGAGACCATTGATGGACTCATTGTCCGCGAACTGTTGCCGATCGGTACGAAAGTTCGTGGCGCGGTTCCGGATTGTGCGTTCCGCGATTCAACACTCACCTGGCTTCTGACGAGACTAGAACCACAGCAGGAGCAGGTACTTCGATTTACTGTAATTCCAGCTGATGATCCTGTTGGCACGCGAAAGACTCTATTTGAATCACAAACGGAAGTTTCTGCATTGACTGCCGTGAAAACCAGAACGGTTGTTTCTGAAGACTTGTTGCCACCGGTGCCGCCAATTCGAAATCGCCCTCCTGTCATCGCAAGAGCACCGAGGCTGCGACTGCAAATTGCAGAACCAGAAGACGACGCGATCGTTGGTTCATGGACGACTGTGAAATTTCGCATCACAAATATTGGCAACGACAGTGCAGAAGGTGTCAAGCTGCGTCTGGTACTCGATAGCCTGCTTGATCATCATGCGTTGCAGGATGATGATATTCTGCGTCAAGTGGATGCTCCAATCGCGACGATTGAGCCGGGCAAGCGTTTAGACTTTGAGCTTGTTGTTCGACCGCAGCGTGCAGGTGAAATGGAGTCGAGTGCTGAGGTTATGTTCGATGGCCAGCAACTGGATCTTCAGACATTCAGTTTTTTGGCTCGGAATTCACGTCCATCGAACACTGCTCCTTCTGTCGATTTCCCTTAGTTCAGTAGCTTTGCTGACGCCATCACGTCTGGACCAAACCATAAGTCCATGAGCTCACAATTCCGCTGGCGATTACCGGCAACCAAGCCGCGAAATCCGGGCTCACCTGCCCAACCGACCCCAACGCGAAACATCCCTGGGCGACGATATACAGAAATCCAAGAACCGAAGCGCAGACTACCATGTTGGTGATCAGGCTGTGCGATTCTTTGCGCATGACGAGCGGAAGTGCAATGGCAATATTCAGCAGGCAAAGCAAGGGACGCGTGATGCGAGCGTGCAAAGCAAGGCTTTGGCCACGTACCGGCATTGGCCCGGTGGACGGATTCTGAATGCGCTGAATCAACTGCAATGACGAAAGCAATTTCAGATTACGACCGCGATTGTAAAGCTGATCGAAGCTGACTTCTGAAGCAATAAACACGTCTTTCCCATTGCTGCTGGGAATGACGCGCTTGCGGCCTTCTTCACTCAGCAGGTCCGTATCCAGGACTCCTGTCATGTTCTGTAACAGCCATCCGGAACCGTGTTTTTCTGTCTCGCTGATGAATGTTGCCTTTTCCGCTTTGAGCACACAGATCTGGCTCGCCAGTTCCGGCTTTGGCAGAGTAAAGCTGGCACCAACCAGGGTTTGGGTGTGAATCAGCACTTGATCGCCATCAATATGCATCAGGTAATTCCAATAGTCGTAGACAGGCTCAACCTTTTGTACTTTAGCCGTCTGGCTTCCATGGGGCGTTTGCAGTGGCACTGCCAATGCGGGAATTACGAACTCCTGGTTGGCAACTAAGGCGGCGTTGAGAATCACCGCGGCCATCAGCAGCGGTCTCAGTAGTCGTGTCGCAGGAATTCCTGCTGCCAGGATGGGGTAATTCTCGGAATGCTTCTGAAGTAAACCAAGCACGACGATCACGGAGATCACGATAAGCACAGGGCCTGCCAGTTCGAGGAATTCAAAGGCTCGGTAGGCGTAGAATTCGAGGATGCGCCTGAACATTTCCACGCTCGAAGCGGATGCAGCTTTTTCCTGAAAGTCATCAATGTGCGTAAACAGATCGATGACAATGTACAGGCCGTACGCTGCTATAAAGAAGACTGCGAAAGTGTGCAGTAATCGTCCCAGCAGATACCTGTCGAAAGTGGTGAACATCCTGTTTCCATTCGCCGTCGTCAGTTGTCAGTTATCACTGCATTAAAGTCGAGCCGCTGAAGTCAGGTCAATAGCGGGTTATGTGGGCAGTGGATTCGTCAAATCTGCTCTTTTCGAGAATTCGTCAAACGGTTACCGTTCCTGCTCTTCGGCAAGAACTGCCGCCGCGCGGATTGCAGCGGCAGGATTCGCCAAAGCGGCACACTATGTGCAAATTATGATTTAGTCAGAAGTAGTAGTTGAAACATCATGTGTTTCGGCTCTGCTCCTGAAGAAGTTGTCAAGGTTCTTTGTAACTTTGACAACATGGTTGGTTGGAATGGAATCCAGTCCCCAGACAGCGTGATCAACATTCATCGCAGGATTGCGTGTGAATCTTGGTCCGGGCTCAAAATCTCTTTAGGCACGGAAGCTACCTATGAAGATGATCATGTTGTTGATGATGGCCGTTGACGGCGCATCAAGCTCAACTCCCGATGTGCAGTTGCTGGACTTTTCTGCAAGCTACTGCGGGCCTTGCCAGCAGATGGTCCCAATCCTGCAAAGCATGGGGCGAGAAGGTTTCCCGGTTCGTCAGATTGATATTTCCAGTGATCCCGAGTTGACGAAGCGTTTCAATGTTGAGCGGATTCCGACACTGGTTCTGTTGGTTGAAGGTAAAGAGGTCCAGCGTTTTGTCGGGCTGACCAGTGGTGATGAGCTTCGGCAGGCGATGAAGAGGGCCGCTGCGGCCTTGAGGGAGAAACGTGGTGCGGAGTCCGCATCGTCACAGCCTCAATTTGCGAAGACGGTCGCCAAAGATGTTCCTTCTGCTGCAGCAGTTTCGAAGGATAATTCCGTTCCCACTCGCCGCCCCGATGTTGTCAAAGTGCATGAGAAGCAATCCTTGGGTGATATGTTTCGCCGGATGCTCGGAAAAGATGACAACGCTGGCGTTTCGCCGACATTACGGGGCCAGGACCCGGCGGCGAATGGTGAGCTGTCACTTCATTCACGTGCAGCTTCGCTCGCAGCGACCGTTCGGATTCGTGTTGCTGGCAAGTCAACTGAAGATGGCAAATACCTGCAGGATGTCGGGACGGGCACAATTGTGCACAGTGTTACAGGTCAGGCGATTGTGTTGACGTGTGCTCATTTGTTTCTGAATATCGCTGTGAAAGAGGCGGTTGTTGAGATTGAGATCTTTGAAAATGGCAAACCTGTGACTTATCCAGCTAAACTAGTTGGTGGAGATCATGATGCTGATCTTGCTTTGCTTCGTATTCGAACAACAAAGGTTTTTCCAGCGTCGCCGATCTGTGCTCAGATTGCAGAGCCTAAAGTTGATCAGCAGTTGATGAGTTTTGGTTGCAACGATGGCGATGATCCGACGCGTCTGGATACGAAACTCGTTGATATCAATCGGTATGACGGGCCGCCAAATTTCGTGTGTTCCGTTGATCCCATTAGTGGACGCTCTGGTGGTGGATTGTTTAGCGTGGATGGTTCGCTGTTAGGAGTCTGCAGCTGTGCTGACCGTAAATCTCACGAAGGTCTGTATGCTGCACATGGAGCGATTCTTGAATTGGTCAAGTACTGTGAATTGAGCCATATTCTGAAGCCTGCCACCGCTGTTGAGGGCACCGATACGCCAGCCTCACTGGGCGAAGATCCTGCGGAATCATTCAAAGAACAGATGGCTGGCCCGGCAGCGATTGCTCCATCAGTGCCAACTCCGCCAGCGAAACCTGCTTTAGCGAAAGCTCCTGCGTCGACGTCGCAGTTTGATTTTTTCGATACAAACGCAACTGCAGATGTTACTCCGGATGATTTACTCGAACTTCCGAAGTCCGCTCCGGGGTTTTCTACGGCCCGCACGCGACCATCGGCGCCGCCGTTGGTTTCGAGAAGCGCAGTGACAGCGGGTCCTGAAGTGACGATCCTGATTGACGACAAAACCGGTGGTGAACCGCGACGCATTGTTATTCCGCAGGCAAGTACGTGGATGCTGGAAATGCTGACAGGAGAACCCTCTGAAGCGGAGCCTGCGGTCACTTCAACACTTCGTCCAATTCAGGCAGTTCACGCGAATCGCCGATGAAACAAGCCGCAGGCGCTAGCCTCGGGCTTCGGTACTGACAATGTGGTAACTGCGAAAAGCCCGACGC
>JAYVNW010000130.1:0-12039 GCA_043758225.1 Candidatus Kuenenia sp.
CCGCCGAATCCCTGAAACGGATTTCCGCCTCCAGGTCCAGCTCCGCGGAACCCATGACCAAACTGGTCGAAGTTTTTGCGTTTCTCTTCGTCGCTCAGAACGTCGTACGCTTCAGTGATTTCGGAAAATTTCTTTTCCGCATCGGGATCTGCAGGCTTTACGTCTGGATGAAACTTGCGCGCAAGCTTTTTGTAGGCCTTGCGGATTTCTTCCTGCGTGGCAGTTTTGGAAACACCCAGTACTTCGTAAAAATCGCGTTTGCTCATTGCTTAAGAATACCAGTTGGCGGGCCAGAAGAAAGGCGTTGTGAAGAGGCGATCTGCCAGACTGCCAAATGAACCGATTCTGACAACTCTGTCTCCGTCGCAGCAAATCAAATGCCATCAACGCTTTAACCGACCCGTTGCAGTCGATTGACGTGTCTACCGCATGAATTCGCACGGAATACACTATCTGGAAAGCGAATTCAAAAACAACTGGCTGAACTCTGGATCCGGCAACAGACACGGATGTTTATACTGTTCCACGCTGCCGCCACCCCGCGACTGGCGTGCGGATGTGAACGCGGCCCATTGTTCATAACGCAGCATTTCCACGCGGACTTTCGACAGTCTGCCGGATTTCCGTTTTTCCTGATATTCCACGTTGCAATCTGCCAGTTTTTCATCAACAACGTCTGCAATACTTTCCAACGTAATATCTCTGCCACCTGGCGAGTTCGCTGTGTACTTTACGAACAGCCTATAACCCGGTGGCGTGCCCCACTGCGGCGTTAATGTGAACAGATCAAGATTGATACCACATTGACAAGCCGCCGCGTTCACTGCCTCCACGACCTGCGATTCTGTTAACTTCTCCCCGGTGATACTGGAAATGTGTGCGCCCTTGTGGCGAAATTCGAGCAGCGGCGTGGCGCCGTAAAAGCCGGTACAGCGGACGACGTCGCGAATGTTATAGCGATACAGACCTGAACTTGTCGTCAGGAGAATAAAGTACTCCGCCCCTTCCTGCAGCTCGTGAGCTTCAAGGACAATGGGACTTGACGATGCCGCCTCAGCCATTGGCAGAAATTCAAAAAAGTGCGTTTGAATCTCAAGCAGACCTGAGGCCAACTCATCATACAACGGAAGTGTCATGCGACCTTCGCTGGCGTGTAGGCCGTGATCTCGAATGGCAATGCCGTCATAGATCTGTTTGAGTTTCGGGATATAGGCCGCCGCACTTCCGCCACACCACACTCCCAACGCCTGCAACATGGGCCAGCATTGACGAGGCGGCAGTGTGCCAAACTGATTCAGGATTCTCTGCAACTGTCCGGCACGGTGAGCGTTGGGGCGCAGGCGGTGTTTTAGAATTTGCAATTGTTGCGGCAGAAAATCGATTCCGGAGACTCCGCCGTTGTGGATATCACGGATCAAGGAATCCGCTCGCGCGTTGGCGAATTCTGCAAGCTGCAACAGCGTGCTCGGATTGGCGGTTATCGTCATGCCAATCCATGGATCTGCCAGTGCCAGACGCAGAATCAAGTATCGTTTGGCTTCGGCATCTTCGACTTCCGCCACCGCTGCAGGAATTGTGTACATCGACCGGACAGTACGTTTCTGCATCGCAGCAACAAGTCCGCTGATATTGCCACAAGGTGTTCCGTCGGCCGACCGAGTCTTCTGGTGAGTGCTGGAGATTTGCATGATGTTAAGCTTCTGCAGCATCACGTGATCGGAATACGTCCCGATTCCCCAGGTCTGCCATCCACGACGATAGTCGTTAAGAAATCGCGTTGTGACGGGGATCAGTTTCGACGCCGCCGTAGTGCCGCTCGTCATCGCAAACATCTGCAGCTGATTGGATTTGCCAAGCAGTGCTCCGTGATTTCCGTTGGCGACTTGTAAAATACTGCTGCGTACCAGTTCGTAGTCTGAGACGGGTATCAGTTGTCGAAATTCAGCAAGCGTAGTGCGTTCTGTCAGACCATGTTTCCGCGAGAAATCAGACGATTGATTCAACCGCAGGAGATCCGTCAGCAATGTCCGTTGCGTTTCTCGACAGGATGTTTTCGCGGATTGCAGAAAGTGGTTGCGGGATCGTGTGATGCTTCGTCGAAAAAATGTGGCTGCCAAAGCTCGCAGTCGGTAAGCGGCAGGGATCTGCGTCATATTCACATCGATCCTGAATGCTTGTTTAAAACTGCTGACGCCCCTTCAACGCATCGGCGAGCATCTCGCGATTGGCGAACTCGAGCACGCTGCCGGAAGCGATGCCTCGTGCAAGCCGAGTGATGCGAACCTTATCGTTTTGGAGCAGATTTGTAATGAACAGTGCCGTGCCGTCGCCTTCCAGAGTTGGATTGGTGGCCATCACAAGTTCCGTGATGCCCTGCTTTCGAATGCGATGCACCAGCTGTTGAATCGTCAGGTCTTCCGGTCCAACTCCGTCCAGAGGAGCGATGCGGCCGCCAAGGACGTGGTAGAGTCCGGAGTACGCTCCGCTGGATTCGAGTGCAACGACATCTTTCGGCTGTTCTACGACACAGACGACATGCTGATCGCGGCGCGAGTCGCGGCAGATCCGGCACAGTGTGTCTTCTGTCAGATTGAAGCACATCGAGCAGCGTTTGACGTTGAGCTTCACGTTGCGGATCGCATCCGCGAGACCATTGGCTTCGTCGCTGGTGCTGGATAAAACGTGATTCGCCAACCGTTCTGCGGACTTGCGACCAATACCGGGCAGCCTGCCAAATTCGTCGATCAGTCTGGCAACGGCCTTGCCGTATGGATGATCCTGTGTCTCCGTTTTCATGGAATTTTCCGCTCTCCGTCGCTCACGATTTAAGTAGCGTCTCAAACTACTGCAACAAACTCTTGTCCAACACGGCGCGTGCCTGTCTAAAATAATCCTGCCAGACAATTTCCGGCCCTTCATCGCGGAGACAATCTCGCACTTTTTGCAGCGTGTTGCGAGACATATGCGGGCAACGATTACACGCGCACGTTTCTCCCGAAGATGCGATAATGCCCGGCACAGGAATATAAGTATGCTGCGGCCCGGCTTTCTGCAGAGGGTGAATCATCGCAGCTTCAGTTGCGACCAGGAACGTCGTCGGTTCCTTTCGAGCCATCACGTATTGCCGCATCTTCTCCGTACCGCCAATCACGTCGCTAATCTCAAGAATATTCTGCGGGCACTCCGGATGAGCCATCACAAGGCATCCCGGATTCTTTTTCTTCACTCGAATGAGATCCTGAATGCTGAAGATTTCATGCACCATGCACGAACCCGGCCACAGGATCATTTTGCGACCAGTGATCTCCACAAGGTATCGTCCGAGATGCTGATCGGGAACGAACAGAATCTCCTTGTCTTTCGGAACACGTTCAATGATGTCACGTGCGTTGCCACTGGTCACGATCCAGTCGCAAAGACTCTTCACTGCCGCAGACGTGTTGATATAGGCAACTGTTTGAAAGTCACGCCCCTGCGATCGCAGTTGCTCCTGGAACGCCGCCAATTGCCCCGGTGGACAGCTATCCGCCAGTGAGCAACCTGCCAGCATATCCGGGATGAGGACGCGTTTTTCAGGATTCATGATCTTTGCCGATTCGCCCATGAAATGGACGCCCGCAAACACAATCGTGGACGTTGTAACTCGCGTCGCATCGCGAGCCAGTTTCAAGCTGTCGCCGGTAAAATCTGCAATATCCTGGATATCGCCATCGACATAGAAATGCGCTAGGATCGTGGCGTCCCTTTCTTTTTTAAGCGCATCGATTTCCTCGATCAAATCCAGTGGATCTTCTTCGACGACGACAGGTCTGGAGAGCACCGGGAGTGACATTGCCTTTTCCTTAAAATCTGCGAAGTTGTGTCCAGAAGTGTATCTGTCTGCGCAACTGACTTCAATAAGGCAAAACGACTTGCTGGGATTCGGTCCATTTGCCGTTATCACTCAAACAGCGATTGCTGGCGCGGGCGAACGGGTTCTTCAGACGCAATCGAATTACCGATTGACGAAACGACGTCGACATTCGCGACCAAAGAATTGTTCGTCGCATTCGTGTCCGCAAATGGCAATTCTTCCACCGGTGCTTCATCTGTCATCGCAGCAGAAAAACGACGGAATCCCATGAGATTAAAGAATTCGTACAGCTTGGGACGATTCGGCGTCTGAACGCGAGCGGCTTCAAAATCAATCGCCAGAGGCAAGTCGGTTCTCAAACGCACCAGCTCACGACTCATCCGCGCCTGATCGGCAAATGCGATGAGATTCTCTTGCAGTTTCTTGCCCTGAACTCTATCGGCATTGGCAAGGATATGATCAAGTGTTCCAAAGGTTTCAAGCAGCGTTTTGGCAGTCTTAGGGCCGACCTTGGGTACGCCCGGAACATTGTCGACAGAATCACCAACCAAAGACTGAAAATCCACAACCTGATCAGGACGTACTCCCCAATCTTCCATGAGTGCCGCGCCATCAAAATATGTGTTCCTTCGGCAGTTTAACATCCGCACAGTCGGACTGAGTAGCTGACGCGCGTCTTTGTCCGTCGTCACGATAACAACTTCCATTCCTCGAGCCGACGCGGCGGCAGTCGCTGTGGCAATGACGTCGTCGGCTTCCCATTCGTCGCATTGCAAAACAGGGATGCGGAAACCTTCAAGCAACTCTTTGATCAGCGGAATCTGAGGACGCAGGTCTTCAGGCATCTCTGAACGGTTGGCTTTGTAGTCTGAGAAAATTTCTCCTCGTTTCCCAAGTCCGGGGGAGTCGAAGGCACAGACCAGATGTGTGGGTTTACGGTCGAGGATTCCGAAAATGTCCCGCGTGAATCCAAAGACGGCATTCGTAGGCTGGCCCTGAGTTCCCTTCATCGCCGGAATGGCGTGGAAGACCTGAAACATTAAGGAAAATGTGTCGATTATGTAAATGCAATCGCGGCTCATAAAGGGAATCTGTCGATAACGCTGTGATCGTTGCGAAACGTGTTGCTGGACCTTAAAAGTGCTGCAGACGCGTTTCTAAAACGGAAATGCTGACAAATTCAGCCTCATCTTCCAGCCTGTGAGGCTGACAGGTTTCCCCGTTGATGGCAATTGCAGCCAACTGACAATTTGCAATTCGCCCATTGTTTGTTACATTCTGACATCGGAACGTCCCGTGTCTATTCAGTTGTGCAGTTTCCCCAGAGGAGGATTTTTGTGGTTAAGTTGCGTTTGCGTGATAATGAAAGTGTGAATGAAGCTGTTCGTCGATTTCGTAAACTTGTCGAACATGCGGGTGTAAAAAAAGAGATGCGCAAGCGTGAATTCTACGAAAAGCCAAGTGATATTGCTCGCCGTGATCGCCGCCGAGCCGAAATGCGAGCTCGCCGTGCAAACCAGCCTTCAGAACTGGAAATGCAGTAATTCGTGACGGACGAATCAACGGAGTGACTGAATAAATACGGGCAGGTCTGTTTGGCTTGCCCTTTTTGTTGCGCTGCTGTCGTTTACCAGTGGGTGAGCGTCTGGTCTCGGTGCCAACGTTGAGGGCTGAGCAGAAAGCAGAGATCGAGAAGCCGAATCGCAGTAAACACCCGACACGCACGCTGGGCCGACGCCCCACTGCTCGCCCAATTGCGCCGTTCTCGGTGCGATTTTTGAGTTTGATGAGGCGAATGGGCCTAATCGCTTGTTTTGCCAGGCGTGGCCTGGTCCAATTCGCACTTCAGCAAGATCTGTCGTCGGCTGCAATCCGCTTCCTGACGAAGCTTAGCGATGTTGAAGCGGTGCCACCTTCAATATCGTGGCGCTGTAATGTTGGTAGTTCTCACCTCAGTTTTGTGTTCAGACAGGAATTTGAAGAAATGGCGGTCAAAGTTTATTACGACGACGATGCGGACCTGAGTCTCCTCAAAGGCAAGACCATTGCCATTATTGGCTATGGAAGCCAGGGACACGCTCAGGCACAAAACCTCCGCGACAGCGGTTGCAATGTCATCGTCGGCCAGCGTCCCGGCGGAGCAAACTATGATTTGGCCGTCAGCCACGGGTTCAAACCTGTCTCCGCTGCCGAAGCGGCTGACAAGGGCGACCTGATCAACATCCTGCTGCCGGACGAACTTCAGGGCGACGTCTATCGCACCGACATCAAGCCAAAGCTGAAGACCGGCAATCTCCTGATGTGTTCACACGGATTCAATATTCACTTCAATCAGGTTCAGCCACCAGTTGGCGTTGATGCAGCACTCGTTGCACCAAAGGGCCCAGGCCATCTGGTTCGCAGCGAATACGAAAAAGGCGGCGGTGTTCCAAGCTTGATCGCGTTGAGCGCAGGAGCTTCGGAGACATCGCGTCAGTTGGCTCTGGCTTATGCCAAGGGTATTGGCGGAACTCGTGGCGGCGTGATTGAAACAACGTTCGCAGAAGAAACCGAAACCGACTTGTTCGGCGAACAAGTTGTTCTGTGCGGTGGCGTCAGCGCACTGGTGAAGGCTGGATTTGAGACTCTTGTTGAAGCAGGGTACCAGCCAGAAATGGCCTACTTCGAATGTATGCATGAACTGAAGCTGATCGTGGACTTGTTCTACCAGGGCGGCTTGAACTACATGCGTTACAGCGTGTCCAACACAGCTGAGTACGGCGATTACACTCGCGGTAACCGCATCGTGACTGAGCAGACCAAAGCTGAAATGAAGAAGATCCTCGGCGAAATCCAGAGTGGTCAGTTCGCCCGCGACTGGTTGCTGGAAAACCGCGCTGGTCAGGCGTCGTTCCTTGCGACACGTCGTCGTGAACGCGGCCATCTGATTGAAACAGTTGGCAAGCAACTACGAAAAATGATGACCTGGATTTCTTCGAAAGAAGTCTAAGTCCGGTTCACAGCAGGACGGCCACTCATGACGTATTTCGGACTTAGGACAGGCTTCCAGCCTGTCTATCTGCAGAAGACAGGCTGGAAACCTGTCCTAAGTATTTCCGATCGATCGTAAGTAAGGACAGCCTGAGAAGGCCGTCCTTACTTTTCCACTATTCAATCACCACGCCAGTCACATCCGGCGGGGCTGGGAACTGTGGATTCATCTCCTTCAGCGTTTCCACAAGAACGCTGGCAACCAGCAGGTCTCGATACCAGTTCTGATCCGCCGGGACAACGTACCACGGACATTCATTGCTCGAACACTTCTCCAGCATGTCCTCAAACGCCTTCTGATAGTCGTCCCAAAACTTGCGTTTTTCCAGATCGGCTGGGTCGAATTTCCAGCGTTTGGCAGGATCATCAATGCGTTCCTGAAATCGCCGCTTCTGTTCGTTTTTTGAAATGTGCAAAAAGAACTTAATGATGCGAGTGCCGGAAGCGGTCAGCATCATTTCGAAATTGTTGATCATTTCGTAACGAGGTCGCCAGACACGTTCCGGCACGATGTTGTGAACGCGCACAACAAGCACGTCTTCATAGTGCGAACGATTGAAGACTCCAATCATTCCGCTGGCGGGAACAGCTTTGTGGATTCGCCATAAAAAATCATGTGCGAGATCTTCTTCTGATGGACGCTTAAACGACGTCACTTCAACGCCTTGGGGGTTCGCACCTTCGAAAACGGAGCGTGTTGTGCCGTCTTTGCCACCGGCGTCCATGGCCTGAAAGACAACCAATAGCTTCTTCTTGCTTTCAGCATAGAGTTTTGCCTGAAGCTCAATCAGTTCGCTTCTGGCGGTATTGAGGAGTGCTTCACACGTATCGCGATCCTTTTCTTTTTTTTTGCCGTCAGTTTCCGTTTTACTAAGATCGACTTTGTCGTTTTTCTGTATGCGATGTTTGCTGAAATCCGGCATGGAGCGAGTCGCTTTACTTTGAATCTGGGATTGATAACTAAACGTATTTGGGTGGCACGCTAGCTGAGAATTTCTTTTGCCACAACCCCGGCCACGTCTGTGAGCCTGAAATCGCGGCCTGCGTAGCGATACGTGAGCTGTTCGTGATTCAGCCCCATCAAGTGCAGAATTGTGGCATGCAAATCATGCACGTGCATCTTGTTTTCCACGGCGTAATAACCAAAATCATCCGTGGCACCGTAAGCTGTCCCCGCTTTGACTCCACCACCCGCCATCCACATCGTGAAACCATGTGGATTGTGGTCACGCCCATCGGTTCCCTGTGCTGTCGGTGTACGCCCAAATTCGCCGCCCCAGATGACAAGTGTGTCATCCAGCAGACCGCGAGATTTCAGATCGCTCAAGAGTCCCGCAATGGGTTTGTCGACTTCGGACGCATTTTTCGTGTGCCCCAGGTAAAGATTACCATGCTGATCCCACTGAACTTCGCTGTCACTATGAGTCACCTGCACGAAACGAACGTCCCGTTCCAGAAATCGGCGAGCCATAAGGCATTGGCGGCCAAAATCTTCGGTCACTGGATCATCGGTGCCATACAGCTTGTGAGTCGCTGCAGACTCCTGAGATAAGTCCTGCACATCCGGCATCGTGGACTGCATGCGAAATGCCAGTTCGAAGGAATTGAGCCGTCCCTCCAAAGCCTGATCTGCGTCTGATGTTTCCAGATGCTGTTGATTCATCGCTCGCAGTAAATCCAGTTGCATCCGCTGCGTCCGGGAATCGATCCGTGAATTGTGAATATGCTTGACTGCCGCGTTGACTGCACCGATGCTCGCATTACCTATGGGAGTCCCCTGGCAATACGCCGGAAGAAATGCCGATCCCCAGTTATTCACTCCTCCATGCGCGAGCGTGGGACAGATCGTGACAAATGCAGGCAGATTCTGATTTTCCGTGCCTAATCCGTACGTCACCCATGCGCCTAAACTCGGCCGAACAAACTGATCGCTTCCAGTGTGCAGCTTCAGCAATGCTCCACCGTGCGCAGGGTTGGTGCCATGAACGGATCGCAGGATGCATAAATCATCCACATGTTGTGCCACATGCGGAAACAATTCACTGACCGGCAACCCGCTCTCACCGTATCGATGAAACTTCCACGGCGACTTCAGCAGGTTCCCCTGTTGAGCAAACGTCACGCGAGGAAGTTCAAACGGCGGCGGGCTTCCGTGGTGCCGCGTTAACATTGGCTTGGGGTCGAACGTATCAACGTGCGACGGCCCGCCCTTCATAAACAGAAAGACGGCCCGCTTAGCTCTGGCTGGAAAATGCGTATTCCTCGCCGCCAACGGATTGTCAGCTACGCCAGCGAGTGCTGAAATTTCCGCAGCTGTCGTTTGTTGCTGCAGCAGAGAAGTGAATGCGAGATGCCCGAAACCTATCGCAGAAGACTGAAGAATTCGGCGACGATTATGCAGTTGATACGGTGACGACATTCCAGGCAACCTTTCTGAAAAGAAGCAGATGGCGGCATTCATCATGGTCTGAATTTCTGCATGCGATAGCCACCTTTTTCCGAGACAATTTCAATCAGCACATCGTGCAGCTTGCAAGACAATCGCACGCGATGACGATCGAGATTTGTGGACTTTACCGTGCGATCGATATCCAGAAACGTGTCCGTGTCCAGAAAATGCTTGGCAGTCCTGAAGAATGCAAGGAACATGGGAATATTCGCTGAGCCTCGCAACTTTAGACTTCCATCCTGGTCGGTCTTCACGAGCAATTCGTCGCCCATGATTTCGATCGTGGTCTTTAGAATGTCGCTGCGATTTCCTTCTTCACCCCGCATGCGTTCCTGTTGATCAACCCAGCGTTGAGTGAACTCAACCGCGTCGACAACACTGTTGAGACCGGAAACAGCAATCGTCGCCGACGCCGCAGTCTTAGACTCCGGTATCTCGGACGCTGCTGTCTCAGAAGGAGCCTCAGCAGATTCATCGGGCATCAGTGAATCAATCACCAGCACCAGCAGGTCGGGCGTCAGCTTTGTCGTCTTAATCAACACCGTGTATTTTGCCAACGCCTTATGCAGCGGCATCAGGAGTTCGATGGCTTCGTCACGTAAACCAGCGTCAATTGTTCTAATCCCCACGGCACGTGAAACCGCATCCGTCGCTTCGTCGCTGTTCTGCCATAGCCAGTTCATGGCGGCACGGAGATCACCGATAAGCAACGTCGGGTCATCTCGCCACTGGATAGCGAGTTCAAAGGCTTCATCACGTTTCATGTTGTCTCAGAATCTTATCGAATGCATTTAGAATTTAAGATTTGCAATCTGACATTTGAAATCAAAAATCTCAATTTAAAAATCAAAAATCAGTACTCGTTCTGCTCGCCGCCTGACTGTGTCAACGCAGAAGTTTCCACGCGCTTCGCAACCTGACGGATCGTTCGTTTGTCACGTTCTTCGCACAGCCTCTTGATGGCGTCGTCAAGCGGCATCACACCCATTTCACCATCGATACGACAACGCATGTTCACCGCGTTCTGTTCCGCTTCTTTTGGACCAACAACCAGCATGTAAGGAATCAGGTCCAGCTGAGCTTCACGAATTTTCGCCTGTACCCGAGCACTTTGCAGATCCGTTGCAACTCGAAAACCCACCTGACGCAGTTTGGCGGCGATTTCGTTTGCGTAGTCGTCAGACTTCTCGCTCAACGGCAACACGCGAATCTGTTCCGGAGCCAGCCACAACGGAAACGCGCCTGCAAAATGTTCAATCAACATCCCGCAGAAACGTTCCATCGAACCAAACGGTGCGCGATGGATCATCACTGGCCGATGTGCCTTGTTGTCCGCTCCAATATATTCCAGTTCGAATCGCTCAGGCAGATTGTAATCCAACTGCACCGTCCCCAACTGCCATTCGCGACCAAGGCAATCTTTCACCATGAAGTCAGCCTTCGGTCCGTAGAACGCAGCTTCACCTTCGCATTCGACAAACTGCATACCTTGTTCGGTCAGCACTTTGCGAAGCGTGTCTTGAGCGTTCTCCCAAAGTTCCGGGCTGCCGACGTACTTATCCGACTTCGGATCGCGCGATGACAACTGAACGCGGTAATTATCCAGCCCCACCGCTTCAAGCACATACTTCACGAGGCCAAGTGTGTCTTTGAATTCCTGCTCCACCTGTTCCGGAGTACAGAACAAATGTGCGTCGTCCTGAGTCAACCCGCGAACGCGCAACATGCCGTTGAGTTCACCTGATTGCTCATGGCGATACACGGTACCGAACTCCGCCAACCGCACCGGAAGATCGCGATAGCTGCGAGGAATCGCTTTGTACATCTGCGCGTGATGCGGGCAATTCATTGGCTTCAACAGGAAGCGTTCCTGCTGCTTCTCCCACTTCCGCAGGACTTCGCGCTTCTGATCATCGCTGCCATTGATCGGGAAATCTTTGTCGTCGAAACCAAGCACCTTCGCGGCGTCGAGAAGTTTGCGTTCATCTTCCTTCGATGGCGGAGCTGGTTCAGCTTCACGCGGGTCGAGACATCGAATCCAGTAATCCACAAGCTGCCCTGCCGAATGCCCGAAGATCGGCGCAAACTGCGAATCGCGATAATACGGAAAATGCCCGCTGGTTTCATAGAGTTCGACTCGCCCGATATGCGGCGAGTACACCGGCTGATAGCCGCGACGCATCAATTCGGCTTTGATGAATTCTTCAAGAGTCGCGCGAATCGTCGCGCCTTTTGGAAGCCACAGACACAAGCCCTGCCCAACATCATGGGAGATCGTAAATAGCCCGAGTCGTTTGCCGAGAACTCGATGATCGCGTTTCTTCGCCTCCTCAAGTTGTTCGAGATGCGCCTTCATATCCTTCTTGTCAAAGAACGCGATGCCGTAGACTCGCTGCAATTGTTTTCCAGCCGCATCACCTTTCCAGTACGACCCCGCCACAGTTGTCAGCTTGAACGCTTTGATCTTGCCAGCGTGCGGAATATGCGGACCGCGACAGAGGTCCACGAATTCGCCGTGGCGATAAAAACTCAGCGACGCATGATCGGCGAGCCCCGTGCGAATGTGTTCGGTCTTCAGAGTCTGTTCCAGATCGCTGCAAAGTGTAATGGCTTCGTCACGTTTGGCTTCGAAGCGTTCAAACGGTTCGGCGGCGTCGATGATTTTTTGCATCTCGGCTTCGATACGGGGAAAATCATCTTCGCTGAT
>JAYVNW010000131.1:0-2436 GCA_043758225.1 Candidatus Kuenenia sp.
TCCAGGCACATATTTCGTCACGGGCACCAGCCAGCCAATCGTAAATGATCGCCATGCCGGACAGTACCAGCCAGGACTTCCAGGGCGTCGCCCTCAATCGCTGTCGTACAAAATCCTGTATCAGGCACAGCAGAAGCCCCAACGGAATCAGCCCGATATACAGATGTGCTTCAACCTGATTGGTTTCGGCAGGCGACATGAGGAACGGAAACTGCAGCATCTGTCGTGACTGCACAATCTCCGGCGAATGCCAGTACCACCAGCTCGCGATGAGTTGACTCAAATACACTGGCGGCATGTGACCGTACATCGGATTGAAGACATCATGGCCACCATCACGCTGACTCATCTGCCGCAGTTCAAGCGTGGGAATCAACTGAACCGCAGCGACTAGTATTCCAACAGCAATCGCACCAGTCACGAGTGCGCCAGCTTTGAGTGCATTGAGCGTAGGACGGGACTCCAGTCCCGTCGGGGTATCTGATATCTGAACGGGTCTGGAGACACGTCCTACGGTAGCCAACACCGCATAACCAATGCAACACAACTGCGTGATGAACGCCAGTGTAAAATGCCCGGCCAGCAAGTGAGTTCCAAAGGCCAGGGCCAGCAGACAACCAGCACGGCGGCTTTGACAGCGGATGAGTCGATCGGTTAACCACAAACAACACGGAAACCAGACGCTACCGATAATGCTCCATTCCAGCGACAGCCGCGCCGGGAACCAGCCGTAGACAAATACCATCGCCGCCAGCAACGACGATGGTTGACTCAACTTCTGACACCGACAAAACCGCCATGCGAACACAAACGCCAGTGCGTAGTGCAGCATGATGCTGGCATTGTAAGCCGTGTTAATATCGAACAGCCGATACAGGACTTGATTCGTGGGATAAAAAATCCCTGCCTGACTTTCCGCATGCAGCGGATAACCAAGCCCGGTTCGATCATGCCACAGCGGCAATTCGCCGTGCGCGAATGCATCCGCCATGACCAGTTTCTGGGGAAAGAAATATGGGTACGTATCTCCTCCCACAATCCCGCCGCCCATCAGCAATTCATGCCACACGCCCAACGACAATGCGCAGCCGATCACAATGGCGACGCACCAGTCTGGTTTTGTCACTTCGCGCATCTGCGATGATCGTTGCGGCGTGGCAGTTTGCAGGGCGGCGACGCGGCTCATGTCACGTCAGCATCAAAGACGCGAACCTTTTCCCAGGACGGTTTATGTTCGGCAATAAACGTCAGGTGGTCCGCGACCGTTTGATACGCATCATGTGCCTCGCGAGAGTCAAACACAACGTTCAGACAGACGTCGAACTCGTGATCATTGACCGGTCGAGCGTACTCTTTCGCCAATGTGCCCGCCGCAAAGAAATTCACCCCCGGATGATTTTTCAGATACTTATGACACGAATCCACCAACGCCTTCACGTTTGCCGGAGAAGAATCTTTTAACTTAAAGAATACGACATGAGACAATTTTTGACCAGTTGCCACGGGAGACCTTTTTCAATGCGATAAGTGGGAAAACGTCAGCAGATCCAATCACGATCCGCCATCAGTGACGAAGTATGACGCCTGTCTCTGCCGCTTCAACCGAGCTGCCGTTAATATACGCGTTGGCAAATATTGCCGTACATCTTGCTTACAGATTCGTTGCAAAGGTGCTTGAAGAAGAACGTAGAGAACTCACCAACCTGCAAGAAGACGTCACCTGCAGTCTGAAGGAACAGAAAGTTATTGCTGAGAATACAATCGCCAGGAATCCAAAGACCGACGTCGCGCAGAAAATAATTATCGCGTGAACCTCAAAGCGGAACAGGAAATTCGGCAGCCGCACCCAAAGCTGGAAATGTTACCGACGCATCAAAAGATTACAATCTGCTCGCTTTTTGGGGCGAATGCGTGCTAGACTGATCCTCATTCCCCCCATGATCTAACTGCCCTCCCCTCTAAGTTCCCCCACCTGAAGATTCATCGTCCAATGTCGCGATTTCTTCAAATCCAGTCGTTGCTGTTCGTCGCCGCATTGTTTGAGATGAATTTGCATTTATGCAGTGCTCATGACGATTTTGAATTCTTCGAATCAAAAATCCGTCCGGTGCTTGTGCAGCATTGTTATGAATGTCACTCAGCGGATGCGGCAAACCCCAAAGGCGGGTTGCGGTTGGATCAGCGTGATTCCACGCGCAGAGGCGGTGATTCCGGGCCGGCAGTGGTTCCGGGAAAAGCTGGCGAAAGTCATTTGCTCAGCGCGCTGAAGTACGAAGGATTCGAAATGCCGCCGAAAGGCAAGTTGCCAGATTCTGTGATCGCCGATTTTGAACGATGGATTCAGATGGGAGCATCGGATCCTCGCAGCGGAGACGCCGCAAAGAAACCAGCCGCGATTGATTACACCAAAGCGGCCGAATTCTGGGCGTTCAAGAC
>JAYVNW010000132.1:0-2545 GCA_043758225.1 Candidatus Kuenenia sp.
TATGGCGATTTGCAAACTCAATCGCCCAACCACCGACACGGGATGGGATGGAGAGCGAATACCCTTGTTCCGAGGACTGATCGCGTTACTCTGGATCTCGTGGCAAATTCGAGCGAGTGGACTCACGGTTTTTTCTCTTCCGTTACTGTGGGCTGATGAACCGTCACGTTAGCGATGTTCAGCCAGCGAAGTTCTTCCTTAATGCCCGAAATTACGCCGATACGACTTGGGAACACTGCTCCATTTTGATCCGCCCAATCTGCAAACAGCAAACGTGACTCATCAATTCCCTGAGCGTATTCTACATCGACGCCAACCGGCAAAGCTGATGATTCATCGAAGTACCAACGGCAAGCCCGGACACCTTCACGCGTCAACAAGACATCGACGTCCCGTTTCAGCGGCAGGTGAAACGTACGCCCAGCAGCCTGCTGTTCTGTAAATTCAGCGGCATCACAACTGAGCAGTCGTCGCAACTGATTCATTGCGATCAGTAAACCTGGCAGTTGTGGAGACTCTTCATCCACTTGTGGATCAGTCGCGCTCTGCAGAAACGGTCGATTGTTCAGATTCATTCCGACGGCCGACGGTGCGATTGTCAATTCGCCGGTCAGCTTTAATCCCGGCTCCGCACTCGAAAAAGTAATCACCCACGCTGGTTTTGAATCGCCGTTTGTGGCGACTCGCTCTTTCAAAGCGTCAATCAAAAGCAGTCGGTGCAGTTCATTGAAATGAAAGTTGCAGAAACCGTCACGTGCAACAAACAGGCACTTCAGCGAATCCGGCACTTCATCAGCGTCACCATCCGCTTTGATCTCCTCACCATCCTGATGCTCGGGATCCTGCTGAGGCCGCGGCCTTCGTTCTTCCGGCAACGGCGGAGCTTTCTGAAACGCATGCAAAGGACGCAGGCGAATTGTTGCTTCATGCAACCCGTCTCGATTTCGCCATGTCAGAGGCAACCGCGTGCCATCCGGAAAGATGCCCAGCACATTTTGAAAGTCATTGGCAGATGTCAATAATCGACCGGCGAACGACAGCACTTCATCGCCAGGCCGCAGACCCCGCCGATAGGCCTCAGACAATGCCGAAACCTGAGAAGCCCTGACCTCACCGGCATCCGATGTTTCGACCGTAAATTCTGCAATGCCGTGATCCACGATCAGACCACACTTCAGATCACCGATAAACTTCTTAATTTGGTTTACAGAAATCGCATACGCCGCGCCTGAGTTGACTCGACCACGTTTTTCGAATGATGCTCGACCGTTGACGCCAATCCAGCGACCTTCGATATCAAACGACGGGCCGCCGGAATTACCAGGGTTAATCGATGCGTCGATCTGAATGCAATCGGTGTATTCGAGAAACGTATTCGCCGGATACTGATACCGACGCACGCCGCTCACGATGCCGTAAGTCACCGTTGGGGTAAAATCGCTGGCCAGCAGAAACGGATTTCCCAGAGCCATGACTTCCTGGCCAACTTGTACCTGATCGCTGTCTCCGGATGTGGCGAATGAAAAGTCGTTTCGGCCCTGAAGCTGAATTAGCGCGATGTCACCCGTGGGATCGATGCCAACAATCACAGCATCGTAAAGTTTTCCGTCGCTCAGGCCACACTTCATAAACGAACCGGAACCCGATGTGACATGATAGTTGCTGATAGCGTAGCCGTCGGCTGAAATCAGAACTCCCGATCCGCCGCCTTGCCCCTTGGGGTCCATGACGCAAACGATACTTGGCGTAATGCGTCGCAACGTTTCAACGCGAGCAGCTTCGCGTTCAAGGACGGTTTGTTGGGCGTTTGCGTTTGTGATCGGGGCGACAAAAGTGAAAAGTATGACAAGACATTGCAGCGGCAACAGGCGGGACCAAAGGTAGCCACTTTCCTTCAATTTCCCGATGGCTGCCGGAACAGCGCTGCGCTTGGTTCGGCCTACTGATCCTTGAATATCCTTCACGGGTTTTCCTTTGCAATTACCAGCTTCGCGTCCGCAATATCAAGCCAGTCACAGACGCTGCTCCCGTCTCCGAAATCTACAAGCACCGTTAATATCGAAACACCATCCAGGGACAACCGCAAGGGCAGGGGTTCATCGGTTGTGTCGATCAGCTTTTCGAACAAAATGTTTCCATCACCTGAGATTTTCAATGCCACGGCGTGCGATCCGTTGAAGGCGACTTCGTCATCAATGCCGATGAGACATTCCATCCCGGAAAATTTCTTTTCAAGATCCCACTGAATCTCGGTTTTGGAATGAATACACAAACCTTTTGTGAATTCACGACCTCGCAAACGCAACCTGGACTGGCGTTCGATCGTCGTATTTCGTTGAGGCCCGAAGAGCAACTTTTGCTGATCTGCGTCAATCAATCCCGTGAATAAACTGTTTTCAGGATCAACGCCGTCAAAGCGTTCTGCGAGTGCGGGCATATCGGACAGAAACTGAATGCGTCCGTTGCTGAGATCGATCTTTTGCAGGCTGTTCAATGCAATCGAAACGGTTTGCCCCCACGCGGTCTCTGCATTGAATTTGTCGCC
>JAYVNW010000133.1:0-2288 GCA_043758225.1 Candidatus Kuenenia sp.
GGAAACTCTGACTTCGTCACATTTGGACAGTTGATGTTCAAGGGCCGTGAGCTTGATCCACAGCAGACCACGACAACTCCAGGTATGTTAGCAGTGCCAACAACGCCGTTGGAAAGTGTTGCGGCAAAATCAGCGATCTCTGAAAGTGCTGGCACTGTTGAGTTGGGTCTTGCAAACACGGAAGCAGCGACAATGGCAATGCCAGCCTCTGTGGGTGCTCCGGCAATTGATGCAGCAAATGTCCACGCGATCGATGGCTCGACGCTGGTTGATGAAGCAACGATGGCAACCACTGAGACGCGGCAAGGCGGTACGTCAACGCAGATCTCAGATGATGCAAAAACCTTACCGACGCAGGTGCTGCCGATCTCCGGTACTGGTACTCAAGTTGATGCACCGACGGCAATCGCTAACGTTTCAGTTTTTTCTACATCGGTCGCATCGGTCACCGCCAAGCCATTGACCAGCACTCAAGTTGATACCCCAACGGCAATCGTTAACGTTTCAGTTTTTTCTCCATCGGTCGCATCGGTCACCGCCAAGCCATTGACCAGCACTCAAGTTGATGCCCCAACGGCAATCGTCAACGTTTCAGTTTTTTCTCCATCTTTCGCAGCGGTCACCGCCAAGCCTTTGACCAGGGATATGATTCAAGCCTTGGAACGAATTGGTCGACCACTTGAAACGGAAGTTGTCCCAGCTCAAAAAGCTCCAACGGCGGCAATGGAGTCGAAGTCGCAACGATTGGAATTGCCGGATTCCGCGTTGCCTGGTGTTGTTGATCCTTTGGCTTTGAAGTCGATGCCCTCATTGACACCGTCCATCGCTGCGCAGGCAGTGAAAGTTTCAACAGCGCCTGCAGACGTTCCCGTCGCTGTGGCTTTGATTGAAGCGCCGCAGCCGAATCAGCCGTCTTCCCCGTTATCCAGTTCGAAAGTACTGATCTCTAGTCTCAAGAACGAATCACGGCCGTCAGAAACATCGCTTCGCTCTGCGTCTTTGAACTCAGCGGAAACAGGCAGAACAACGCCAATCGCATTCTCGCAGTCAGCATTTGGCAGTACTAATTCAACTCTCGATCTCATGTCAACGGTATCGGAAGAATTGCAGCCGTTGGTTGAATCTGCAAAGCGACCCGTTTTGGCCGATCATGATGAATTGGCGTCCGACAGATCAGCACCTCAAATAAGTTCTGCCTCGGACTTAACGGCTGCTACCGCGCAAAGCAGCTTGATATCGTCTGCTGTGACGCATTCCGTACCAGATCTTGCCGCTTCAATCTCAGCGGAAATGCGACAGCCACTCACGAGCCAGGTTTCTCAAGCAATCATGGATCATGTGGAACGCAATGGTGTTCGACAAAATGATTCACTCTCGGTCCGCCTGGATCCGCCAGAGTTGGGCGAAATGACGATTCAATTGTCAAAAACACATGAAGGCCTTGTCGTTCGTGTTACCGCTCGTGAAGCTGTAACAATGGACATGCTTTTCGCTCGTGGTCAGGAAATTGAATCGCAACTGCGTGGTCAGCATATGAATCTAAAGTCACTGGAATTCCAACGCGCGGATATGTCAAACAGCGGATTCTCGCAGGGCCAATCGCAGCAACAGAACAATTCATCGCAGCGTTCCGAGAATCTATTGAATCAGATTCGGGGTGGAACTCGAGGTGTCAGCCCGATCAGTAACAGCCACCCGCGAAGTGTGACATCAGATTCAAACTACGGATTAAGTTTCAGGGCGTAAATTCGGTCAGGAGGATCACAATGCCAGTTTCATCGTACGCCGCAGCCGTGGCTGCTTTGCCAAACGTAGATACATCGACATCCCCTTCAAAAGCGAAACCGACATTTGACCCGAAGGAGGCGAAGAATCAGTTCCTTCAATTGTTTGCAACTCAGCTGCAGCATCAGGATCCGCTCGACCCGGCGAAGCAGGAAGACTTCCTGTCACAACTGGCGCAGTTTTCTTCAGTGGAAACTCAGCAGAACATGAACTCTCAGCTGACGGGCCTCGGCACAAAACTCGACACTTTAATTTCGAACACGCAAAACGGTGGAGTCGGATCGGGCAGCGGCGTTTTGGCTCTGCAAGCCCTAAGTGCCGGGGCCGGATTACTGGGCAAGAACGTACGTTATGGAACGACCAATGCCGATGTGGGTGTGGTGGACCAGATCAAGCCGGACCATGGATCGATCCTGGTACGGATTGGCGGACAGTTTGTGCCCATCGCCAATATTGTGAGCGTGGAAGACAATTCGGCAGCAGGCTATTTGTAAAGAGTAACT
>JAYVNW010000134.1:0-1692 GCA_043758225.1 Candidatus Kuenenia sp.
TATCTCGTCACCCCCGGAAACCTTCAACATCCATCGCAGCTGAAGAGCATTGTGGCAACAGCATTCGTAGAATCGGCGTGGTGGCGATCGTAGTGACCAGCGCCATCAGCACCATCATGGCAAACAATGTTGGAGAGATGACACCGAGATCCAGACCAATGTTGAGCACGATCAATTCCATCAATCCTCGCGTATTCATCAGAATTCCAAGTGACGCGGAGGTTCTCCAATTGAGACCCGTGAATCGTGATGCGGCCAGCGTGCCGCCAAATTTTCCAAGAGTTGCGACCAGAATGATCAATAAACAGAACCACCAGTCGGACCATTCGGAAAGCAGACCGATCTGTGTTCTGGTCCCCGTGTATGCGAAGAACGTCGGAAGCAACAGGATTGAGACAACGTCTTCCAGTTTATGTCGAAACGAACTGGCGATATGACTGTCGTGCGGGATGACGGCCCCCAGCAGGAAGGCCCCGAAGATGGCATGAATGCCAATCACTTCTGTCAAAATCGCTGATGCGAGCACGGCGACCAGGACCCAGGCGGTGACATTCACTGAAAGTTCTGCGTTCTTCAACGGTGCCAGGCATCGCATCATCCATGGTCTCGCAACCCCGAACATGACTCCGATATAACACCCGGCAAGGATGACTGTAATCAAGGCACCGTAGACATCCGATTTGGTCACGCCAACCACAAAAGCCAGAAGACACCATGCTGTGACATCGTCAGCCGCCGCACAACTGAGCGCAATGACTCCCAGTTCTGTTTTGTCGAGTCGCAGATCAGTCAGAATCCGGGCCAATACCGGAAACGCAGTAATCGACATTGCCACGCCAAGAAACAATGCGAAGCTTGTAAACGTCACTCCCGATGGTGCATAGCTGGAATAGGCCGTGAGTGCCAGCGCAGCGCCAAGCAGGAACGGTCCAATGATGCTGGCATGGGAAATCGCAACTGTCGCATGAGCCCGCGATCGCAACAGTTCAGAGTTCAGTTCCAGTCCCACGAGAAACATGTACAGGATCACGCCAAGTTGCGCGAGAATTCCGAGTGTCGGCGAGACGACTGATGGGAAGACGAACGCCATGGCATCGGGAGCAATTCCACCAAAGAGCGATGGTCCAAGGGCGATCCCCGCAATGACCTCCCCGATGACGCGAGGCTGCCCAAGACGCTGACAGACAAAACCCAGAATCCTCGCGACTGAAATTATCACGACGAGTGCAAGCAAAACCTGCGGCAATAAGTGGGATTGTTGCAGAGTTCCTGATGCGATTGCCGTCGGCGAATAAATTAATGGCTGTGCAGCGTGCTTCTCACCAAAGTACCGGATGATGAAAAAGCCAAGACCAGCAGCTACAAGCAGCAAGAGGTAAACGGACATGAACTGACGAGCATCCGGGAACTTTTTGCCAGCCGAATCGCCGGGAATATCAACCACGAAAAAAACTCCTGAAACATTGGCAGGTTCATCGTCAGGAGCGGCCGGTGCTCATGGCGATGACTAGAGGCACCTTGTGCTGAAGACCTTTTGCCGTACAGCGGTAGAACAAGTACCGCACAAATAAGTGTTTAGACAACACTTGTTTTCAGGAATTCCCGGTCGTGATTTTTTGTTGGGAATTTGTTGGGGTTTTGATCTTCTGTTTCGTAAACGGAGCCGTCACGATGCTTGCCAGGATCTCCCAG
>JAYVNW010000135.1:0-1552 GCA_043758225.1 Candidatus Kuenenia sp.
TTGTTCACTCGACGGCTTCGTGTGACGAGCCTCAGTTTCGGCGACACGTTATCAACAGTGAATCGACCTATTCAGCCTGCGCGGTGTTTGATGTCAATGGTGACGGACACTTTGACATCATCTCCGGCGGTTTCTGGTATGCAGCGCCGACGTGGGAGAAACACTTCCTGCGAGATGTGGAAGAAATCCGCGGGCGATTCGATGACTATTCCAATCTGCCTCTTGACGTCGATGGGGATGGTGACCTGGATCTGATCAGCGTGAACTATCGCAGCTCATCCATTTACTGGGTGCAAAATCCAGGGCCGGATTCGGCGGTCAGCAACGCCGCTGCTACGACACCGTGGGAACGAATCGTCGCAGCGACTCCCGGAGCAATGGAAACGGGCCGACTTGTCGACGTCGATGGCGACGGTCGCCTGGATGTGCTTCCTAATGGAACGAAGTTCGCTGCATGGTGGAGTATCAAACCGGGCTCAGCTCCCACATGGAATCGTCACGAACTGCCGATTGAATTGGCTGGCCACGGCGTCGGATTTGGAGATATCAACGGAGACGGTCGAGGCGACATTATCGGGCCACACGGTTGGGCGGAGGCTGCCCTGGATCGCCGCAACGAACGCTGGGCGTTTCATCCGGAATTCGATCTTTGGCAGGATGCATCGATACCAGTTCTGGTGCAGGACGTTGATGGCGACGGTGACAATGATCTCGTCTGGGGACGCGGCCATCGGTTTGGTCTGTACTGGATGGAACAGGCAACAAATGGCTCAAAGAATCGTCAATGGGTTCGTCACGCGATCGATACCAGTTGGTCGCAAGCTCACAGTTTGCTCTGGGCCGATCTGAACGGCGACGGACATGCGGAACTCATCGCGGGCAGTCGCTTCATGGGCCACGATGGCAAAGATCCAGGCGAGTACAATCCGCAAATCATTTGTCTATATCAGTTTTTGCCCGAATCGCGAACGTGGAAACGTCAGACGATCTGGTCCGGTGACTCCGTCGGTTTCGGTCTTGATCCGAAAGTGACAGACCTTGATGCGGATGGTGATCTGGACCTCATTTGTCCGGGCCGCAGCGGTCTGTATGTTCTGGAAAATCTGCGAGCCGCATCGAGTGACGTGAAGTCGAATGTATCGGAACGCATCGTTAAAGCCGACGACTACAATCATGAAAACGTAATGATCCTCCGGGATGACGACGGCAACTTGCAGCCAATCATGACGCCGTTGCAAATGGGACTGCGTCGTCAGCAGATTCTTCAGGGGATGAGTCTCGCAATGGGCGAGCTGCCAACACCTGATCGCCGCGTGCCGCTTGATATTCAGATCATATCGACGACAGCCGCCGATGGTTACGTGCGCCAAAAGATTTCATTCACGGTGGAACCCGGCGATCGAGTTCCCGCGTGGCTGCTGATTCCGGCTGAGCAACAAGTAAAGGGACCAGCAATGCTGTGCCTGCATCAGACAAACGGCATCGGCAAAGATGAACCTGCGGGACTCGGCGGACTTGAAAACCTGCACTACGCACACGAACTGGCGAAAGC
>JAYVNW010000136.1:0-3482 GCA_043758225.1 Candidatus Kuenenia sp.
GCGGCGCTCATTTCCAGAGTAAATTGATTCTATTCGCCCGACGTTTATGCACCCGGAATTCCTCAAACAGGAGTAATTGCCCACAATCAACGTTGACCTGGAAAGGGTGATTATCTTAGGTTGCCGATGGATCTTTTCGCGGGCTGGTGATTCTTTTGTCTGCGAAGACCATTTGATTGCCAAAGGATTGAGCGATGTGCGGAATTGTGGGCTACGTTGGGTTTCGTTCGGTGTCGGATCTACTTGTGGAAGGCCTGCACAGGCTGGAATACCGCGGATACGACAGCGCAGGCATTGCCGTATTGCACGAAGGTAAAGTTTCCGTGCGCAAAAAGGCCGGCCGCGTTCTCGAACTCGCAAGCTTACTGCAGTCGAAGCCAGTGCGCGGCCATGTTGGTATCGGCCACACTCGCTGGGCAACTCACGGTGCGACCACTGATCAGAATTCCCATCCTCATCTTGGCGGCAATGGCGAAGTTGCGATCGTCCACAATGGTGTCATCGAAAATTACGACACGCTCCGCAAACAGCTCACCGCTCTGGGATTCGTGTTTCATTCACAGACAGATACAGAAGTCGCCGCTCATCTCCTGGCACACAATCTCGAAGAACAAATTAAACTTGGCGGAGATGCATCTGACGTCGAAACCTGCCTGCGTGTGGTTGAACTAACGCTGGAAAAATTGAAAGGAACTTACGGTTTGGGGATTGTCTTCCGAGACCTTCCAAACACAGTCATTGCGGCTCGCTGCGGAAGTCCGCTTGTCATAGGCGTCGGCGTCGGCAAAGATGAATACTTCCTCGCCAGCGATGCCAGTCCGCTCGTCGGCTACACGAAAGAAGTCGTTTACCTGTCGGACCATGAGGTTGCCGTACTGCAACCGACCGGCCTGCGAATTGATCATCGTAAAACAGGCAGTATATCTCCGAATGTTCGAGTGCTCGAACAAGTCTCTGCCGACACGGAACTTGGCGACTTCGAACACTACATGCTGAAAGAGATCTACGAGCAGCCTCAAACGATAGAAAACGCACTTCGTGGGCGCCTGGACTCAGACGAAGCAACGTCGGTCATGGGCGGTTTAAATCTGTCCGCAAAAGAACTGCGACGTGTTGACAGAATTGTGCTCACAGCCTGCGGCACCAGTTGGCACGCAGGACTTGTAGGTGAATTCCTGCTGGAAGAATTTGCCCGTGTCCCTACGGAAGTTGAATACGCCAGCGAACTGCGCTATCGCAATCCGCCGATGAACGATCGCACGTTGGTCTTTGCGATCACTCAAAGTGGCGAGACGGCCGACACTCTGGCCGCTCTGCGCGAATGTAAACGCAAGGGACATCCAACGCTCGCAATTTGTAATACAGTCGGCTCCACAATCGCCCGTGAAGCCGACGGCGGAATCTACCTGCACGCTGGTCCTGAAATCGGCGTTGCCTCCACAAAGGCGTTCACCTCACAAGTGACTGTACTCACACTGCTGGCTCTCCATTTGGGACGCATGCGACACATGTCCTATCCCGCCGGCCGCCGCATCATCAACCAATTGCGAGATATGCCGGATAAGATCAGCAAGACGCTGAAGTGTCACGACAAAGTGCGTGAAGTCGCTGACAAGTACTACGGCTTTAACAACTTCCTGTATCTTGGACGATTGTACAACTTCCCGGTCGCGCTGGAAGGCGCGTTGAAGCTGAAAGAAATCAGCTACATCCATGCAGAAGGCTATCCAGCCGCAGAAATGAAGCACGGCCCGATTGCGTTAGTTGATCAACAGACCCCGAGCGTATTTGTCGTTCCGCGCGGCGGCATTTATCCAAAAGTCGTGAGCAACATGGAAGAAATCAGGGCTCGAAAAGGCCCGATCATAGCGATCGCCTGCGAAGGCGACACTGATATCGCAAGCGTTGCCGATGACGTTATTTACGTGCCCGACGTGGAAGAATATTTGCAGCCACTTGTCTGCGCGATTCCATTGCAGTTGCTGGCATATCATGTTGCACTGTTGAGAGGCTGCAATGTAGACCGCCCAAGAAATCTAGCGAAGAGCGTGACGGTGGAGTAGTCTTGCTTGTAGGCGAGCGGCAGAAACGCGTTCACCAAAGGAGTAACCCCACCGAAGGAATCCGACCTGGGACAGGTCGGACTACGCTGGCAGATCTGCATCCTTCTGCGTGGTTCCTGAAAACAGGTTGCCAGGCTTATAGACTTGCCGATAGTAATTCCATGGCTGCCGATCGCCTGAACGAGTTACATCCAACAAGTCTCAGCATGAATTCGCAATCTGTTGCGACGGGACTCATTTGAACTCACTTCATCAACTGCTCGACAACCGTGCGATTGGCTTCCGGGAACTCCAAAGACGACAGTTCTTCAAAGCCGATCCACCGAAAAGGTGTTTCCGGACTCGCATTGTCCGGCAATCCAGGGCTCAATCCACATCGCCAAAAATGCAGTTCCACATCGCCGTGTGGGTAAGAATGCTCAATCGTCGCCAAGTGTTCGCGAGGAACAACGATGAGTCCCGTTTCTTCCTGACATTCCCGCACTGCGCAGGATCGCGGCGTTTCGTCGCTTTCGCATTTGCCGCCCGGGAATTCCGCCAGTCCCGGTAGCGGAACGTTGGTGGCTCGTCGACCGACAAGAATCTTGCCAGCCGACTCAACGACCGCAATTCCAATTCGCACAGTCTGCTTCACTGGGAACTCTTTCTGATGCGTCAACAATTGTTACTCACTGTCGAAAGCTCGGTTTCGACGTTGCCAGGATTCACTGAAAACAACAATTCTTCACCATGCTGCAATAACAATTGTCGAGCTTCCTGCAGGACAGGCAGGCAATCGGCTTCCAGCGACGGAAGAGTGACACGTTTCATCACTTGATTCAATCGTCGCAGCAGTCGCGTGTTATCAGCATAGTCGTACAGAAATCGTGACGCTTGAAACTGATGCACGAATCCCGCAAGATTCTCTGTCGAACGCGCGGCGACAGCATTTACAGCCTCCTGAATCTGCAATGCGGATACCTGCAACAGGACCGCATAGTATTCGTCCAGCACTTCGGGCATTTGCTGAGTGATAAAATCATCGAGCAACAATTCGACAACGATGTGCCCGAGGAATGGCGGTCGATGATCAAAACGATCGGGCATGATGCGGCGAAACCGTGATGACAGTTCTGCTTCGAGCATCACAAACCGCACTGAACGATGAAACAGATCATCATCATGCAGATGTTGCAGCATGCCTTCTGCAATCGTACGCAGGTCAGAATCAAGCGAATCAAGACGCTCGAAAATCCTGCGACTTCGCACGCGCACTTTTCGATCGGCGACGCTTAACCAATCCGGCACCGCTGTTCCAGCGACCATCAGTGGCGAATCGAGAAATCGAAATCCATGTGCGAGATAGTTCATGGTGAGATTTGAATGGCTTTTTGTGATTTCTGGAAGGCCGATCTGGCCGATTTCACTATGATTCGATCT
>JAYVNW010000137.1:0-8646 GCA_043758225.1 Candidatus Kuenenia sp.
CCAATCTCCTCTTTGGAGGGGCCACCCAGCAGCGCCCGATCTCTTGCCGCAATCGGTCCTGGCCAGAATGCTGAGGCAACGCGGTAGTAGTCATCCTGCGGAATCGGATCGAACTTGTGGTCATGGCACCGAGCACACTTGACAGTCAGTCCCAGAAACGCCGTAGACGTCGAATGCACCATGTCTTCCAGGCGTTCATAGCGATAGTCCTGATCATCGTTTGGCTCATCGTTCCATGTCCCCAGCCGTAGAAATCCCGTTGCAATCACTGACGCTTCCGTTCGCTGTTCAATTTCATCACCAGCCAGCTGATCTCGAATGAATTGATCATACGGCATGTCATCGTTGATCGCGCTGACGACCCAATCGCGATACTTCCATGCAAAGGGTTTTTCCTGATCTCGTTCGTATCCTGAACTTTCCGCGTACCGCACCAGATCCAGCCAGTGTCTGCCCCAGCGTTCGCCAAAATGAGGGCTCGCCAGCAGATGGTCGGCAAGTTCGTTCAACGCCTTTGGTGACATTCCTGTTGAATTGTCACCGCCAAGTCGAGATGTCCAGAGTTCCAACTCACTGAACGACGGCGGCAGGCCTGTCACATCGTAGTACATGCGCCGGACGATTGTTCGCGCCTCCGCTGTTGGGGCCGGTTCGAATTGTTGGTGTGTCAGTCCAGCCAGAACAAAGGCGTCGATGGGATTATTGTCTTTTCCGTCCGTTACAACTGGCACTACAGGTCGAACCAGCGGCTGAAACGACCACCAGTCACGACCACCTCGAACATCAGTCGTGACTTCGTAAAGATCGAGCGTACGACCGTCCGGCCAGTTTGCTCCTGCTAAAATCCAATCCTTCAGAATTGCCTGTTCCGCAGCGGGTAGTTTCTGTGGAACGCCTTTGACAGCTGGCGGCATTTCGCCACTGCTGACTCGTGAAAGCAAGTTACTTTCGTCAGGCTTCCCTGACACGACAACCGCGCCGGATTCCCCACCGCGCTGCAGCCCCGCATAAGATTCAAGTGATAAGCCACCCGAAGGCTCTTTGCCTTTGTGGCATTCAAGACATCGCCGGACAATCACCGGTGCGACATCCGATTCGAAATCTCCCGCCTGTACAATTGAACTTAAGGTGATACCAAACATGCACAGCAGTAAACGCATCCGTTTGCTGTATTGAAAGAGCGGACTGGAAAACATAGAGCCACCCTGTGAGGAGAGGTGATGACGTCATCGAAATCATGTGTTACATGTGTGCCAGCAAAAAGCCAATTAGCGATGCTTATATTGTCGCCGACCAGAACCGACCTCGATTTCACGTCGTCGCTAAAGCGACCGGCAATAACAAGCCGATGGCCCCATGTTCCATCCCTACGAACGCGTGTTGCTGAAAAGCGCCCGTAGCATCGCTGAAGAGAACTGACGATCGAGAATAAGCTGCTTCCTCGGATCATTGAGATGACGCGACTTTCACAACTTCAATTGATTACGGAGCCGCAGGAAATGAGAGATTTAACATATTCTCGGATGCATCAGACGCTGTCGTCACAGGAATACGCCACGTTGCACTTGCGAGACGGCATAAGGCATTTTTGCCCATGCCGCAATAACCATACGACACTCGAATATGAACCGTCGCCATTGCGGATTCGCCGGTCATCGGAATATCAAACGAAGCCACGTCATCGGCGACCGTTGCTTCGTGACGTTCCTCAAGCGTCTCTGGAGGAAATATCATCTGCTCCGCGTCTGTGAAAACCTCCCACGTCACTGGAGCAAGATTATTGAGTTTGTAGCCTGCCGGAATTGCCAGATTCACTTTCACCGACATTTGTTTCCCCGCCGCGATTGATTTTGCATCAATCGCAATTGCATTTGACGTGTCGCGCACTTCAATTGCTTTGGGAGGTGCTGGCGGTGTCAATCCAGTCACTTCAAAGACGCGAGATACTTTTGTCGTCAGATCCATAACTACGATTCTGTGGTTATTCGTGTCGGCCACATACAGTGAAGACCCCGACACCGACAATCCTCCAGGTTCGCTCAGCAACAGTGGCTCCAGCGAATTTCCAGCGGTCCCGTTTCCTGCAATTGTCTTGACTTTGCCGGATGATTTTTCGATCTGTCGCAGGGCATGATTGTAGGAATCAGCCACGACAAGCGAACCTTCGTAGACTGCGATTCCAAGCGGATGCTGAAAACGTGCCTGCGCACCAACACCATCCTCAAACCCAAACGCAAAAAGAGACTGACCACGAGGTAATTCCGAAGTCCCCGCGATCGTTGTGACTCGTCCATTTCCATCGGTCGGCAACTTGCGAACAGCTGAACCTTCGCTGTCCACCAGATAGAGAAACTTGCCGTCAGCACTCGGCACGATCTCAGACGGCTGAGCGAAAGCGCACGTTGTCAGAGGCCCGTTAGTCACATCTTCACGCCCCGTCCCTGCGTAAACATTGATTGTCTCACCGCCTAGAGTATGTGACCAAACCTGATGCGGTCCTGCCATCGCGACGTACAAAGTCCCGTCAACGTGAGCAATGGACCATGGACTGTTGAGAGCCGACTCCCGGAGTTTACCGCTGACAAAACCTAATGAACCTTGTGTTCCTGTACCTGCCAGAGTTGAGACAGACTTCGCATCCAGATCGATACTGCGAAGCATATGATTTTCGGTATCAGCGACATACAGCCTATTTCCAACCAGCACCATGCCCTGCGGGCGATTGAATTCGGCTACGTCATATGGGCCGTCTGCCTTACCGATGCGACCATTACCAATGATCTCAAGCAATTCGCCAGACGTGGACGCAACGATGATACGATTATGATTGCTGTCGGAAATGAAGACCCGCTGTGACGCTTCATCTGCCAAAACCTTCCCAGGGTATCTCAATGCCGTCGGCTGAGTCTTGCTCGCTTCAGATTCAAAAACCAGCGGTGTTTCATCGAGTGTACCCTTCGCACGATGGTATTTGATCAGTTGTGTCACAACCGCATCCAGTAAATCTCGATGGCCTTCACCGCTCTGTGCGCCAACAAACTTGCCCTCGGGATCGATGATTGCAACCGTTGGCCACGATTGTGTTCCGAACTTTCGCCACAAAACCATTTCGCTGTCGTTCACGACTGGATGTTTGATCTCGTAGCGGACTATGGCATTTCGGATGTTCCTGGAATCTTTTTCGTTGTTGAATTTTGCAGAATGAACTCCAATGACAACGATCTGATTGGGATATTTTTCTTCCAGAAATGCCAGATCAGGAAGTATGTGCATGCAGTTGATACAGCAGTAAGTCCAAAAATCAAGGATGACAATCTTGCCTTTCAGATCCTTCATGTCGATGGGCTGAGCCGTATTCAGCCATTCCGTTCCGCCGTCCAGAATTCCTTGAGGCACGGCAATCGCTTGCGGAAAAGGATTAGCAGGCTCATCCAGCGCTTTCGCAACATTGCGCGAACTGACGACTATCAGCAGCGACACACAAGAGATCACACACAAGTTGAGGCTGCGGCTTAAAATTTTAATCATGCCGTCGCGTCCTTTTCCTGAATGGTTCAATCAGACTCAAAAATCTCGGAATTACGGTAAGCTCAATTAGTCCCACCACCACGAAGAATTGTGATTCGTGCCGACCGAGAGAGCAAGACCATCCCCGTCGGTCGTCGTTTTAGCATCCGCGAGAATTCTGCGAGGCGTAATAGTAACACCGCCCGCGATCAGACCCAGAACAATGCGTTCCCCCGCCATTCGTACTTTCACTATTGAAGGCGTTTCTTTCGGAATTCCAAATTCGTGCAGCGGCAATCGTTGTTCATCATCAAAGACCAGCGGTTGCCAGTTCAGTCGATTTTCGCTGCGGGAACGTTCCACAATCGCTGCGACTAACAGAAGATCCACAATGTTCTGCAACTGTGCGATCGCTGCGACTTTTTCTGCAAGAGCGGGAATCTTTTCCGTAAACTGCTGTGCATATTTTTCGAGACTGACATGCGTGGCTGGCGCGTCCTGACGATTTCCGCTGGCGTCAACAATTTCATCCTGTGCGCTCACCTGAAGTCGCGGACCACTCAGACGCCATGCAGTCTGCTCAGCGTCCGTCTCTATCGCATCATATTTTGGCGAAAACCACCAACGCCGCATTGAATCAGCATTCGGACGCATCAGGCTCAGATAACTCTTGAAACCGCGCACCTGCGGATTTTCGTCGCCCGTTGTCAATCGTTTCAAAGCATAGTCTGCTTCGACGAGCGAGACGGCCATGTGACTGAATTCGGGAACACCAAAAACAGAGACATTCCAATTCCCCAGCACGCCACCGATCTGCACAAAGCCGCGCTGAGCGTCCGCCGCACTGGAGGCCGTTGTGTTCTGCCGCAGCAACCGCTGTGTCATTGCCAAACGACCTTGATCAGGATCAAACGAGCAACCAAATGTTGTACGATTATTCGAAGTACGCAAGGCTACAAGTAAATCATCCAGACACAACACCGGGCGATGGCTTTTCGTACCGACAACTCGACCATCTGGCAGTGTGGCAAATCCTTCAGCAGGACCTGCGATGATGACATCGTCGAATTCAGTGACGATGAACACAAATTCGATTCGAGTCAAACCGGCCAGATTCAAAACCTCGTTCGGCAGCGACTGTCCAGCCTTGAGTAATCGATCGATTTCCGCATGCAGGCGTCGAAGCGAGATCTTACGCGAACCGCTTACCTGGTTTAGCGATGAAGGCAGACTCTTTGCAGCCGAACTTTCGAGTATTTTTTGCAGTGCGCGATCATTCAATGCTGCCGTGACAAATTGATCAACAAGTCCATTTGCATCAATTCGAATTCCGCCGACTCCACCATTACCGTTTCCACCTGTACCACCACCTTGATTGCCTCCCTGATTTCCACCAGTGTTCTGGGCCAGCGCAGTTCTGGGCAGCAACAAAGCGGCAAGAAGGAAAATGATCGAGGTGATCGAGGTGGAAGGAAGGCGATACATGACGGGAATTCTCTGCGGCGAGCGGAATAACGTCTTGAGATTCTACGCATCGCAGCACGCCAATGGCAATCGGCTCACTCCAAAACCAAATACTGGCTAAAGAAGAATGTAGCTCACGTGGTCAAGGAATTGATCGCAATGAATTTGCAGCGTTCACAGTACTCATTCCGGTGCTGAAGCCTCAGAACAAGTCGATGCTCGCAAATCCAGAACCCGCCCCGACTTCACTCGATCAAAGGAAGTTGTCGTTTTGCAACGCTGCGATGGAACTCATCGAATTCCGCCGGCAGGAGTTCCAGCAGTTGTTCCACGGACAACGAGTGCAGATCCCATGTCAAATCCAACTGACTCAGCACATCGGCAAAACGCCGTGGACTGCCGGGGCTTTTCGCACTCAAACCAGGACGATTGCGCCCGTTCGCGGCGTCATAATAAAGTCGGGTCGCCACACCAACCACAGCGTTGCAGGTCACCAGCGACGGGCGCGATGCGATCAATGGCACCAATGGTCCAGGCTGACTTGGTGAACCGCACAGCAGCGACATCGCTCGCCTTGGGTCGTCTCGATGTGCCCGATAAATCTGGAATGGTCCGGCCAGAATATGACGGCAGGTTTTTCGAGGATCCTCCAGATCCGCACTCCAGTGAAAGCAGTTGCCTGGATTCCAGCGATCCTTCACGACAGGACAAAGAGACTCAAACCAATACAACGACAACCAACACCAGAAACCCGCGTCGGTTCGCAACGTGGATGAGTCAATGCGCAACATGCGAGTGAGGTGCTCTGCAATTTCCAGCCGGGAACGAAATCGACGCACTTCAGCTTCAATTTCGACATCAATTGGTTCGGAAGTGCCAGGATCTGTCAGCAAATCCAACGGAGCATCTGCCGTTGGATGCTGTCGGATCGAAGCAAGAAATGCTTCGAACTGTGCGATCCCGGATTGTGTCAGTCGGCGAGCCAGCATCGTGAAATCATCTATCGCTCAAAGCCAGACATACTTCTGCACGAACTCAACGACATCGCCAAAGCACCAGTACGCCAAAGACGTCTTGCCGCAATACAAATGCACCGTCACCTCGACACCAATTCGCTGGGGCGGCAGTTCTTGTCCCGGATCGGCCTCAGCAGTCAATTCAAACGCCGTTCCCATCTCTGTATCCGTCGTGGAACGTGTGGCAACTTTCGTCAGATGACATTTGAATTCCTTTTCTGCCTGAGAGTAAACCTTGAATTCTCCCTCAAGATCGGCAGACTTGCCTTCCGCAATCCGTTCACGTTGTGCTCGCAATATGTGACCCATACGCTTTTCTTCGACCAGCAGTTCCATATGCCATTGACTGCCTTCGCCATCGTTCATGATGTCGAACAAATGATCACCCGCATGGACAGGACGGTCTTCAAGCAGTTGCCGCAATTGAAAGTCCGGAATGCGTCCATCCGCCATAGCCAAGATTTTGAGTTTTTCTTCTTTACGTTTTTCCAGGTGAGACAACTGTTGTTCCGCGATTTTCATGTCGCCCATAATTCTTTGTTTCTCAACCTGCAATCGTTTTACAGTCGATGCCGCACTGCCGCGCTGATTCTCTTCTTCATTTCGCTGTTGCAATTCAGCATTGTCAATTTCTTCCTCTTTCGCCAGCAAGGTATTCTTTTGTTTTTCGACTGCCGCCTTAGCTTCTTCAATCTGGCCTTCCAGTTCACGATTTTCGAGCACAATCAACAGCTGGCCTTTCTTCACGATCTGATTTTTGGGAATAAGAATCCCGGCACGTGTAATCGTGCCGTCGTAAGGAGCGAATACGGCCGTCTGTTCGATCGGCATCCACTTGCCTTCCGCCTTCACCGGATATTCCAGCTTGTACAGAGTCATCACAGCGACAAGTGCGGCGAAGCCCAGCAACACTGCGGTCGAGATCGCCAGCTTGCGACCTCGAAACCATTCCATTCCCTTGCCGATCAATTTCCACAGACTCAAACCAAAAATGCGACCGTGCTGGCGAGAATTCCACAATGCAGCACCGACGTGATCAGCAACCAATTCAGCTCGCTGCTCCAATTGCGGCAAGGGTTCGGATTCAGCGATCTGCTCAATCACCATGCAGCCCGTCGCTTTGGGGCGTTTCTTGCGTCGTTCTCTGTCTTCTTCTTCGCCCTGTTTTCGAACCAATTCTTCATTTTCGAACATCGGGACCAGCATGACCATGCGGGAACCGCTTTCCTGAACAAACGCCGCCAGCGGTTCTTCCACCTGAGGTGCCAGGCCTTCGACCTTGCCGGTGTAAATAAGCGTCTCGCCCATTTCAATCACACGACGCGACAACTTCTGCATTGCAACGATCAGATTCGCTCGCGCATTCACGCTGCTTTGACCACTGACAGCACGAATGCGAAAACTTCTTCCTTTGCGAATTGCCACACTCACACGGTCGCAACCCAACAGAGCGCGACTGTCGCTGGCTGCAGCGTCGGCAACTTCCTGTTCATTTAATGAACGCTGAAGTCTTAGTGAGAACTGTTCAAAGTCAGTCCAGAACTGATTCTTCAGATCGGCCGAGTCTCCCTGGTTGCGACGCCGACCTTCCAGAAATCGCGAAGCATAGCCGCACATCTGTTCCAGAAACTGCATGTATCCTGATTGTGCTTTGACTGGCACATCCGGCCGCTGAAATAACTCAACAACACCCACACACTTCTTATCTTTCGAAAGTGCCGACAGTACGAGAACGTGTTCCGTTGGAAGTTTCGCTTCACCGCCGTGAGTCAGCGTGCGAGCCTCACCGGTCTGCATGACTTCCATCAACAACTTCTCGTTCAATCCCAGCGCACCGGGTGTTTCACGCAGGCCAGTGTGCTCCAGGTTCATTTGAGCGGTCAGGTTCAGTCGACCGGATTCGTCGAGCAACCAGACCACGCCCGCGCGAGCGCCGACAGCAGTGACGACGCGAGTCAGGAATTCCTGAAAGTAAAGTGGAGGTGGAAGCTCCTGACCGGACATCTGTTCGATTTCGCGCGCTAACTGCATCACGCGTTCGCGAACCTTTTTCAGGTTTTCGTCAGAAGGCACTGGTTCTGTCATAAAGATCGTCCGCTGTGCCTCAAAGGGCAGCTTCTATCCTGTTAAAATCTGACTGAAACATTGCGACACAATGATAATGTCGAAGCACAATTTTGAATTGTTTTGACGAGGGAAACCAGCAACTCCAACACACATCGCCCGGATCGCCCGAAAACCCCGGATTGTTCATGTCTTCTGAAATGCGGTCAAGACCTGTGAGCAATTTGCCACACATAGTTTGACTTCGATTCCGGATTTCGCCACTGCGTGCGAGGAATAGGCAAAATTGGTAACCTTTCGGCGGCATTGACCGCCGGTTATTCTTCGTGCAGGCACGCTACAGCCTGTACTCCAACGCTGGAGTCCAGCCTTTGGATTGCTGGGAACAATACTCATCTTTTGAGTTCAGTGGCCCTCAACACTGTGAGGAATCTATGTCATATTCGATTTCCGTTTGTTGCCAAAACGTCGTTGTCGCCGCTCTCTGTTGTACGGCGATCTGCTGCGGTGATGAGTTCACCGGGGTCGCCAAAGAAGTGTGCATAGTTCAGGATCCGCAGATTCTTGAAGCCAGTGGATTGGCCATCTGTCGCAC
>JAYVNW010000138.1:0-2255 GCA_043758225.1 Candidatus Kuenenia sp.
GTGCTGTGCTGTTTCGCGGCTTCGAGACGGCTCTGGCCCTGGGGACGGTATTCGCTGTCTCCGTGCATCATGGATTGTTCCTGAGTCTGTTGCTGGTGGCGACGGGAACGCTCATTATCCCGTGGAGACAGTTTTGGCGATGGTTGCCCGGAGCTGCTGTGGCCGGCGTCGTGGCCGCAGGACTCATTGCACCGCTGGTGATTCCAATCGCTGCTGTGATGCGTGAACATTCCTTTGAACGCAGTGAGAATCTGGTGACGCAATTGTCGTTGCAGCCGGCCTCGTACCTGGTTGAGCCAGACACCGCATTCATTCAATGCCGACTTGTCGCACGAGAAGGGCTGTGGCATATGTCGCCCGGATCCACTCGCATCGTACTGGCATGCATCGCCTCTGGCCTGATTCTGCTGCCGCGATTTCGGTCACGCTCCGCAGCGCTGCGGTTCCTGCTGGCCTTCGGATGTCTTGCGTTTCTGTTGTCGCTGGGCGTCCATCTTCAGCCCGGAGGCTGGAAAGTCTGGACGACCATGACTCGAATTGTACCGGGTTTTTCCCAGGTTCGCAGTGCCTTCCGGTTTGCATACTTTTCCCAGATGGTCGTCATCCTTCTGGCGGCAATTGGGCTGGATCAACTGTCAGAACTTGGACGACGCTGGTGGGCCGACAATGCCATCGGCCGGCGGCTGAGTCGCGGAGTCTTCACTCTGCTGATCGTGCTGACTATGTTTGAAGTGCCGCCGCCTGCTGTGAAATTGGTGGGTGTTCCTCAGTCGCAGCCTTCGGACTGGAAATCCTGGCTCACGTCACACCTGAAAAAAGGCAACGGTATTCTGCTGCTGCCGTATGCTCCGGGACAAAACGTGCGAGACTTTGACATCACGGCACGATGGATGGTAGCGCTGGTACTGGATGACATTCCCATGATGAATGGATACTCAGGATTCTTTCCGGCCTCGCATTTTCGCTTGCAGAAACTGATCGAGACCCAGGGATTGTCCCAGGAGACACTGCAGATGCTGTACGCCGCAAAGGTTCAGTTTGTCGTTGCCCGCGCCAACTCGCCGCCTCAGATCACCCCCTCAAAAACCGGCGATCTGATGCTCAATACCGTGTTTTCAGATTCGGCAGGAATGGAGGTTCTTGAATTGCAAAGTCAGTAATCTGACTGTCCTTTTTCTCAGCATCGTATCGCAGTCCAGGAACACTTCAGGTCAGGTCTTACGGCCTCTGCCAGTGCCTCAGCCGCACGACACTTCCTGTGACTGTCCCGAGTTACCGGGATCTGCGGGATACTGCCCTGATCCATCTTCGGCATAGTGGGTGGAAATCACCTGGTGCCATTCGTCGGCGTTCCTGACACCGATAAATGCCGCTCGCACGGCGTCGGCATCTGGATGCCACGGTGAGTAGTGAATGCAGAATTTCCGAAGTTGCTTTGAGACCTGATCGCGCGGAAGAACCTGTTCTGCCAGGCGAAAGTGTTCGCAAATCACTTCGCGTTGTTCATGCACTGTCGGAGGTTGTGGCATCGGTTCGCCACGCAACAACGCGGCGGCCTGTGAGAAGATCCATGGATTTCCAATAGAACCACGAGCCGCCGTGACGCCATCGACTCCGGTTTCCCTCAGCATCCGTACGCAATCGACGGCTGTGAATAAATCTCCGCTGCCAAGGAGTGTGCGATCCGGAAACAATTTGCGGACTTCTTTCAAAAATTCCCAGCGACTTGGGCCAACGTATTTTTGTTCGACCGTGCGGCCATGAACAGTGACTGCCGCTACACCCAGGTCGAATGCCGTTTCGATAATTCGGAAGAAGTTGTCGCGACTTTGTTGAGTATCATCCAGCCCACGACGCATCTTGACGGTGACCGGAATTTTCGACGGCACCGCCTCGCGAACTCGGCGAACGATCTCGATTGCGACATCAGGCTGACCCAGATGATAACCACCTCGACATCGTCCGGATGCTTTCTTTGCGGGACATCCGAAATTGATATCGATCACATCAAATCCAGCCTCAACCAGCTTCCTTGCGGCGGGTGGAAATTCGTCCGGTTCCGCACCCATCAACTGCGCGCCGACGGGATGATCATCGTCCGTGACGAATAAATGATGCCGCGTTTTGGAGCGTGCTTTCAGTGAGCTGACAAACGAATCAATCATCACTTCGCAAATCGAATACGGCGCACCCAGCTTGCGCGCGATGGCTCGCATGGGCCAGTCGCTGTAGCCGCTCATCGCCGCCTGGACGAC
>JAYVNW010000139.1:0-8578 GCA_043758225.1 Candidatus Kuenenia sp.
CGATCGCTGACACGAAGCTACATTCCGCCTGAAGCACTGCCGACGGACTTTGAGATCCGTCGATGTCTGCAGCAGCTTGTTGCCGCCGATGGCGAGTTCAAAGCTGACGCCGATCCAAACTCCGACAATCGCCGCTACCACTACTTTCTGTCATTGCTGCTGCCACTGGATCGAGTCCGACAGGACCGCGATTTTCATCCGGAAGGTGATGTGCTGTACCACAGTCTGCAGGTTTTTGAGTTGGCTCGGGAGAAGTTTCCGTGGGACGAAGAATTGTTGCTGGCCGCTTTGCTGCATGATGTCGGTAAAGGCATCGATCCTATGGATCACATCACAGCCGGACTGGCGGTGCTGGATGGCTACATCTCAGATCGAACAAAGTGGCTGATCGAAAACCACGGACTGGCTCAGCGTGTGCATGCCGGAACGGCTGGCGTCCGGGCCAAACGTCGGCTGACAAACTCCGAGGACAACGAAGCGCTTGATGCTCTTGCGGAATGTGACCGCGAGGGCCGATTGCCGGGCCGCGTTGTATGTTCCGCCGAAGAAGCGATTGAGTACATTCGGCAGTTGGAAGAAGAAAACCTGGGAGTGGATGAATGAAGTGGGGATCGCTGCTGGGACCAGTCACGTTCTGCGATTGACACGCTACCTTGACTGCTGTGGCAACGAGCCGGTCTCATCATCGGACTTTGGTCTCATTGGACTTTCGCGAAGAACGTCGTATTGCGTTACGATGTTGTTCGTGTGCATCCGTGTGTCTTCCAGGCGAGGTTATTATGATGGCTCTCGGAATCCGTCCTACGGTTGATTTTGCCTTCAAAAAATCTTAGGGTCGCCGCAAAACTCGTGGACTTTGATTGGCCTGCTCAACGCGATCCTTGATTTGGAATGCCCTATCGAAGCGGTTGAGATCCTGAATCCGTTCAGGTACGAGGAATTCGCGGAGAGTAAATTGATCGTACTCGATGTGCGGTGTCGTGATTCGTCCGGCCGATGGCTGAATGTCGAAATGCGAGTCTCACCGTACCACGGCCTTTTGGACCGAGTGGTCTACTACGCTTGCAGCATGTTCGTCGATCAATTGGAAAGAGGATAGAATTACGCCCAGGCAACCCCCGCGATTTCGATCTGCCTGCTCCGCCACAAGGTTTTTCCGGAAGCCAAACAAGCGCACTATAGGTTTCGGATGATCGATAAGCCGAGTGGACGCGCGCTTTCCAATGCAATTGAAGTTCACACGGTCGAGTTGACGAAGTATGATTTTTATGAAGCGACCATTACCACTGCGAGCAGGCTGGAGCAATGGGCATTCCTGCTTCTTCACGCTCGCAAATACGACGCGATGCGATTGAAGGAGTTGTTGCTCGGCATTGAATTTGAGCAGGCGATCGCAACAATAGAAATCATCTCAGTCAAGACCGAGGACCGAAATATGTATAACGAACGTGAAAAAGCGCAACGCGACTATGAATGGGCGCTATCGGGTGCCCGCGAGCAAGGCATCGAAGTTGGCAAGCTGTCTGGAAAGATCCAGACTCTTCAGGAGTTGCTTGGCGACCCCGTATCACCCGACTCAGAGCTACTCGGCAGCGACCGCGAAAAACTTAAGACTCTACTCGCGACCTTACAAAACCGAATACGCAACCGCGACGCATAGCCCTCCGGAACAATCCCCGTCAACTCACCAGGATGTTCCTTGCAAATCGCTCGGATTTATGGAAGTAAATCGGCTTCGCTTATGAAGCTTTACTTCACAGCCACCAGTTCAACTACGAAATGCAGATCCGCATTTGCCGGCACCGCTGGTGGAGAGCCTTTGGGACCGTAGCCCAGGTCTGACGGGATCCAGAGTTCGATCATGCCGCCTGTACCTACCAGTTGCATGCCTTCGGTCCAGCCAGCTATCACACCGTTCAATGGAAACGAGATTGGTTCGCCGCGTTTGTAAGAACTGTCAAACTCTCGGCCGTTGTCCAGCCAGCCTCGGTAGTTGCATGTGACTGTGTTGTGAGCGACAGGTTTCCTGCCATCAGCCTGTCTCAACACACGATACTTTAAGCCCGAACGCGTCGTCTTAAACTCGATCGGAGCGTCGTCATCCATCACGCCGGTCCCGCTTTGCAGCGAATCACGATCCGTGTAGAGCACTGGGCCGTTTGTTTCGGCGGCGGACGCGGAACCTGTTTCCGTTTCCGCTGAAGCTCGCGGCTTACTGAATCGGGACTTGATCGTCGTCGAACAACCGTTCGTCAACGACAACAGTCCCAGCACGGTGCCAGCAAGAATGACTCGCTTAAGATTCATATTACAATCCGTTGAATGCCAGACCGACGTGCGGTCGCCGACAAGATAAGAGGAAATCCGTTCCTCAGCGATCAGAAATTTAGCGATTTTCCGGTTTTCAGGTAAGCACAGATTCCTATTACCGGGCGAGCGGCGTGGCGTGAGCCCGCCATTAAAAAACGTATAGAAGCCTGAACTCCAGCGAGAAACAGTCCTCCCAACCGATTCACTTCACGGGCAAGCCCGATACAATTCACCTGCGGCTTTACCCGCAAACCAGCCAAATTTGCCTCGGACGTCTTCGCTAATGGAAATCCTGCTCAACGGTGAACCTCGCACGATCGAAGCGACGTGGACAATCGCCGATCTGCTCACCGATCTGAAGATCGAAAATCGCTATTGCGCCGTAGAACGCAACAGCCAGGTGGTCCCACGCGAATTGCATGCGCAGTGCAAATTGCAGGCACGTGATGTCATCGAAGTCGTGACGCTTGTCGGTGGCGGCTGACGCTCATCTGAAATTTGACGACTGAAAGCTCATCTGAAAATGATCACTCTGCCTCCCGACAAGCCGCTTGTTCTGGGAACTCATACACTGAATTCCCGCCTGATCGTCGGCACGGGAAAATATGCTACGTTTGAATTGATGCAGGAATGCCTGGAAGCCAGCGGCTCGGACGTGATCACCGTCGCTGTGCGGCGCGAACGACTGGTGGATGCGTCTGGTCGCAACATTCTCGAATTCATCGACCTGAAACGCTACACGATCCTGCCCAACACGGCCGGTTGCTTCAATTCCGAAGACGCCATTCGCGTCGCACGACTTGGCCGTGAAATCCTGCGAGGACTCGAAAACCCCGGTGCCGATTGGGTGAAACTGGAAGTCCTGGCCGACACACGCACACTGCTGCCAGATCCCGTTGCGACCGTTGAAGCCTGCAAGCATCTGGTTGATGACGGGTTTCAGGTTCTGTGCTACACGTCCGATGATCCGATCACCGCACGACGGCTGAAAGATGCCGGAGCGACATCGGTCATGCCTGCTGGAAGTCCGATCGGCAGCGGTCAGGGTGTTCTGAACCCAAACAACATTCGCATCTGTCTGGAGTATTTAAAAGAGAACGATCCGGACTATCCGGTGATCATCGACGCTGGTGTCGGTACCGCCAGCGACGTCGCGTTCGCGATGGAACTCGGTTGCGACGGAGTTCTTTTAAATACCGCCATCGCCAGTGCCCGCGATCCGCTCAGAATGGCGGTAGCGATGAAACAAGCCTGCGAAGCCGGTCGCCACGCTGTGCTGTCAGGACGTATTCCTCGCAAGCTTTACGCGACAGCTTCAAGCCCAACGGAAGGCGTGATCAGCCGACCGTTGGGTTGAGGATCCTCACAAAATCCCTACGCCGCAGCGCGGCGACGGCCATATGCAGACCGAATTTCGAGCACAGCATCAATCACGTCAGCCACGTCCTGATTGGACATCGACGGTGACAGCGGCAGGCTGAGCATGTTCTGAAACGCTGCATGTGCCACTGGAAAATCATCCGGCACGTAGTTGTATTTGTTCTTGTAAAACGAATGCATATGGATCGGAATGAAGTGCACCGACGTGCCGATGTTGCGAGCCGTCATTTCCTGAATAAACTGGTCTCGACCGATCGTGAATTCCGACAATCGCAGACGCAGAACATACAGATGCCACGCGTTGTTAACGTGCGATCGCGTGGTCGGTGTCAGGAACGCGGCGTGCTGCCCAAAGGCAGCGTTGTAGGTTTCGACAATCTTCAGGCGTCGTTCCTGCATGCGATCGAAACGTTTCAGTTGCTGCAAACCTATGGCCGCCTGAATATCCGTCATGTTGTACTTGAAACCAGGCTCCACAATATCGTAGGCCCATTTGCCGCCGGCTGAATATCGGCTCCACGCTTCACGATTCATGCCGTGCAGACTTACCACACGAGCGTGATCCAGCAGATCTGCGGCTCCTGTAAGCATTCCGCCTTCACCCGTGGTCAGGTTCTTCGTCGCATAGAAGCTGAATGCCGTGAGATTTGATCCTGAACCAATCGGCTGGCCTTCAAAACTGGCACCTACGGCATGCGCGGCATCTTCAATCAGCTGCAATTGATACTGTTCGGCGATCGCTCGCAGCGCGCTGAGTTCCACCGGATGCCCGGCGTAGTGGACGGCTATGATTGCCTTGGTATTCGCAGTGATTGCTCGTTCCACGGCGTCCGGTTGCAGGTTGAGCGTATCTGGTTCGACATCGACCAGAACCGGCGTAGCTCCAACGTGTTCGATCACATTGACGGAAGCAGCAAATGTCATGGGCGTCGTGATCACTTCGTCGCCACGGCCAATGTTCAATACCTTGAGTGCAACGTGTAGTCCGGCTGTACAGGAATTCAGAGCAAGTGCCGCTGGCGCCTGTACGGCTTCGCGAAAATCCTGTTCAAATTGTTTCGTCCGAGGCCCCGACGTGAGCCAGCCAGATTTCAGAGCTTCGATGACTTCGTCGATCTCTTCGTTGCCAATCAGCGGAAGTGAAAATGATAAAAACGAATTGCGCACAGGTGACCTCCATGTCATTGCGCCGGAATGTGTTGAGTGACTCTGCAGCCTATGTAACGGTTCTTGACAAACACTGCGAGAGGAATGCGTCCGCAGGACAGGCTTTTCAGCCCGTCCTGATCCCCGCGATGCTGCTGCTACCCAGATTGTCTGAAAAACAGGCTCGCTATTGCCGCAATGCCCCCACGGTCACCATTTACCGCCACTGTCCGCTGTCCTTTTACTACCGCTTCGGCAGATTCTGCATGTTTCCCCATTTACCCGGCATGCATAAACGTTGCGTCCGCCGTGCGAAGTTCTGGATGGTCTGGTTTACGGATTGTCTTTTTCCCGCAGGACGAAATGATGGGGAAGTTCGGCTTGCGCGGTTCATGGATGAGCTGACGTCGGCTGGTTTGGGATGTTGTGTCGCGAACGTCTGGGTTGCTGGTCAGAGGTTTGGACCACTCGGCGAAGACCGTCGGAAACCTGTTCGCAAAATACGTCTCCTGATCAGTGACTAAAACCATGAAACATTTCTCATTAAGCCTTCCGCTTTTGCTGCTTTCGCTTTATGCCATGCCTACTGCAGCGTGTGCGCAAGGGACGGCATCTTCAGTTGTGACTTCGCCTGTAACGTTGGCAACATCAGTGACGCCGGCAACTGAGATCAGTCGCCGAAATACAGCCGTCACTTTGAACTACTGCCGCGCAGCACTGCATCGTATTCGCCGAGCGCCTTCCAAGAATGTGCTGGTGGAAGAGCAGCAGCGAATCCTGAACAATCTCGACCTCAACCAGATCGACGATCCTGAAGTCATTGTGCTGTATCGTTCCATTCTCGACGAAATCGGACAGGTGGAAATCAGCGATCGCGAGCGAAAGGTCATTGGCGAACAGTTCGTCCGAGGAACCCAGCGTAAGATGGGCACAGACTTTTTTGTCATCGGAGCTCAGGCGGCGACGGGACAACTTGGTTCGGTAATCCAGTCAGGGGCCAACAGTTGGTGGGACTATCGTACGACGAGCATCAAACGCGACTCTGACTTGTGGCAGGTAGAGAAGACACAATTCACCACGCTGATGACACGATCTTCGACGTTTCTTGACAGCTTCTGGAAGCTCAGTCGAAAAAATGAGATCCCTGACCGGTGGCTGCTGCGCGACCAGGATTTGGATCAGTTGTCGGATACTCTGGAAGAAAAAGACCCTGAACGACGGCTGCGAATGCTGGCACGATCAGAACGGTTCATGGAATGTTATCCGCCGTATTGGTACTACGTTGCTCGGACTCAGCAGCAACTCGGCAAAACAGAGGACGCAGTTCGTACTTTTCAACGCTTGACGGAAATCGGCCAGGGCCACTTTCGACAGGACGACATGCTCGCCAGCAGCATGGCAAATCTGGCGTTGATTCAGGAAAGCCAGCACGATCCGGAAGCACCGAGGACAGCGGCTAGGGCGTTCGATTATTCAACACGCAGTTGGGAATCGAATCTTGTCTGTGCATGGGTGCTCGGTAGACATTCCGAGTATCGCGATGCTGAGAACCTGATCTTGTGCAACATGGACGATGATCTGGAAACAGAGCAAAGTACCGTCGCGCTGGTATCTTTGTATTTTCATTCGGCAGACAAGACAAAGCTGAAGGCACTGCTGGATGATGAGCAAATTGTGCGTCGGATTCCGATTCCCGGTTTATTGCTGTGTGCAAAACTGCTGGGACCGGAAGAGATCCCTGCGCGGGCCAGCACTTATCTGGCATCGACATTGACTGCAGTTCCCCGGCCATCGGGTCGAATGAATGCGATTTCGGTGGCAGCAGCTCGAGGATGGAAACTGAACGATGCTGAAACAACCATCTCTGACGGTAGTTCGACGTTTCAATATGCCGGTCATCGTACTGTGGAAGATGGCCTGGAAATGAGTTTCACGCCGTCGTTGAATTCGCGTACTGAAGGTGAACTTGGAAAAACACTGCGGATGACTTTGCAGTATCCGGCAACCCCGGCGATTCGGGTCGTACTGACACAGGAAGAACAAGCAGAGAATCCTGCAACCGATCAACGGAACTCCAACAGATTCAATTTGTTTGGTGGCAGCATACCCGGATCGATCCGCCCTCGGGACGGCCAGCGGACATATCGCATCAAGGAGATCGAAGTCGATGGCTTGAGATTGTCGCTGCGGCCAGATTCTCCCGATGAAGTGGAAATCCGCGTGCTAAAGCCTGAGTTCTCTGGCTATGACGACTCAACGCGAGGTTAGGTGAAACAGTAGTACCGCGCCCAGAGCGTTTGCCCTGTCGTGAGAATGTTGGCAGAGGGCGGGCGTGATGACTGTAGGGGTTCGGGACTTGTTTCTTTTGGTGGTTCGTTGTGATACGAGCGTGAGGCGACAGACGCGCAGCGGCGAACCAACACGGAGTAATGGGCGTGCTCGCGTGGGTCGGGTAACAGATTCGACAGAGGCGGCACGGCTGCGTTTGCCAGGCTGCGTGACGCGATCAGGCTTTCGCGCGGTCATCGACGTTGCCGCTGAGTTCGCCGCAGGGTTGCTGCTGGAGATTGAGAACAGTCAGCATCGCGATCAGTGAAGCTGAGGATCATTTGATCGGTCCAGCCAGCTTGATTCAAAGTTCCATTGGGACCAGCGATGTGGATTTGTGCGTTGGATCTCGGAGGGCTCACGCCCTGCCGCTCGCCCAAAGACAGCATACCGGCTGTTATGGAAGGACCAGTCAAGTGTTGTCTGTGAAATGGGGAAAAGATTTCGCACAGTTCGATGATTACATGGCTTTTTGACGATGGCAGCAGGGGGCGTCGGCGGAGTGGAACGACTGTTGATCAGACTGTTATTCGCGGGTCAGAACCGCATGACATGATCCGTCGTGGAAATATCTGCTCTACAAAGCGGGCGTCACAATCAAATCCTGAACAGGGTCAGAATTCGAATATGGCCGGAAGCCGGATTCAGACGTTTTCCGTGAATCGACTCGCCGACGGCCCCTGCCGTCAAAGTTCCTTTCTGTCGAATCAACAAAGTGAAGTCACCAATGACCAGTCAAAAATGACCAGTGAAGAACAAACACAAAAAAAGTCCAATCCCCGCGTCGAATATGTTCTATTCTGAACTCACCGGAGGAAACGGACGCTGGCTCTGCGGGGACGCAACCAGCGAAGGGTTACTTCGGAGTGGGCGGGAAGATCCGTCAGCACCGCAGTTTCGGCTGCGGTGTTTTCCTTTGGCATCTTTTTGTCCCACCCATGCCTCAAAAATCCTGGCCGAAGGCCACCTGTAATTTGAGATTTCAAATCTGAGATCAATGCTTCACGCCAGCAACTGCGAAACCTGACCGAGGCTCCAGATGAAGCCCGCCAGTTCACGAGCCAGCGCCACGATGCAGTCGATGCCTTCCTTCTTCAGCCGACGACTCAGCCCAAAGCCGGTCGGCCCCGCTTCGTAGCAAACTCGCAACAGCGAGAGATCGGGCGACAGCTTCTTCAGTTGCTTGATGATCTTGTTGATGTCATTCGGAAACGTGCCGAGCACCTTGGCTTCCGCATTTCCCGCTTCGGCAACCGACATGACGATAGAATCCTTGTGGACGTCCAAACCAACATAACGTACGTTACTCATGGACCAGTGCTCCCGATTATGGCTCTGAGGTTTCGAAAAGTGTCAAAACTCCCCGAAAGCTTAACCCACGTTTCTCGTGACCGCTGGTCCTTCCTTTTTGTCT
>JAYVNW010000140.1:0-6841 GCA_043758225.1 Candidatus Kuenenia sp.
CAGCCCTCCGAGTGAGTTTTGCTTGCGTGTACTTCAGATCAATTAGACGTGAGTATTGCTCGGAGGGCTGACGCCCTGCCGCTCGCCTGATTGTTACATCAGGCTCCAGCCTTTGCGATACTCGCGTTTGATAAACTGATCCGCCTCGGGAGCGTTCGTTGCTCGCATTTCCGCAGCATTCCATTCCAGTGTCCTGCCGACGCGATACGCCACGTTGCCGAGATGATTGGCCTCGGTCAGCCAGCCTGAGTACTCAAAATTGCACGTCGTCGGAGCACCAGTTTTGCAGGCATGGATCCACTCTTTGTGGTGGCCGAGTGACGCTGGAATAAACTGTTCGGGCGGTTTGAAGTCTTTGAAGTTGTCTTCAGGCAACAATTTATAGCGGCTATAATCGGAGACCAGCATTCCCTTGTCGCCGACGAACAACACGCCGCTTTCCCAGCCTTCGATGCTGGCCGCATTCAGAATATCCGGACGATGCATCCCCTGATACCACGTCAACGCAATTTCTGGCTGGTCACCTTCCGCAGCGTATTGATAACGCACATGCATGGACGCAGGGGCCAGCTCTTTATGCGCCGGGCCACCAAATGGTTCGATCGTCTTCGGAGCTTTCAGCTTCAGAGCCCAGAACGGCAGATCGACCCAGTGACTTCCAAGATCCGACATTGTGCCGTTGCCGAAGTCCCACCAGCGATACCACTTTGGTCCGGGGAAGTAGACATTGTTGTATGGTCGCTCTGGAGCGGGTCCAAGCCACAGATCCCAATCGAGTTCCGAAGGAATTGGATCCGCGTTGGCCGGGCGATCCTGCACCACTACGATGTCGCCGTGAGCCTTGGCTTCTTCTGGAGACTGTAATCCCCAGGCGCGACCAACCCACACGTGGCATTCGGAAACTTTCCCAATCGCACCGGTCTGAATCAGTTCGACGACTCGGCGATAATTATTTTCAGCGTGAATCTGCGTGCCCATCTGAGTCGCCACGCCTGCCTTCGCAGCTGCTTCACGAATGATGCGTGCTTCCGATATACTATGAGTCAGCGGTTTTTCGCAGTAGACATGTTTTCCAAGCTGCAACGCGGGCAAAGTTGCGAACGCATGAGTGTGTTCGCAGGTACTCACAACGACCGCATCGAAATCATTGGGATGATCAAAGATACGTCGGAAGTCTGTATCTCGCCGCGCCTGTATGTGTGTAGCAGCGGCCTTATTCAGATTATTAGTATTCACATCACACAGTGCGGCGATATGTTCGGACGATACGGACTGCAGATTGCCGCCACCTCGACCACCGCAGCCAATTACGGCAATTCGGAGCTTGTCCTGCGACGACGTCGCTGCGGGAATTCCGCTGACATATAACGCCGCCGCCAATGCCGACGTTGACTGCAAAAAAGCACGGCGGGACTGTTGGATGGAGGAATGCATTGAAAGAGGACTCCTGAAGAAGCGGAAGCGAGTCAGACGGCGAAACACGGAACCGCCGCGATTGTGAAGCCCCGCGATGTGCAATGCAACCGAACGCCCAATTTACAGCGGCATGCGCGTGCGGTGGCGGATTTCAGTAGGTCCTCCTAAGCCGAGGAAGACTTTCGCCGGAAAGCAAACCAAAGTGCGGGTGTCAGCTCAATATCGTCATGCTATCGTTCAGTCAATCTGCTTCTGGTTACGGAGCACAACATCTTGCGAAGTCTTTTCCGACAGGAAGGACCTGCTTTGTCGAGTTCTGTTAACAGGCTCATTGTCGTTAAATCGACCTCGCACAAGCGCCTGCAGAATGTCACAATGATCAAGTGATCTTTTATGCCGGAAGCAGACTGCTCACTTAAATCGAAATACTGCACAACGTACTTTGAGGAAGAGACGATGGCTAAGAAGAGACCTGCGAGTACAGACGCACAACCCAATGCCGTCAAGAAAACAGCCGCGATCCCAGAAGCGGATTCAGACGAGATGCCGTCCATCAAAGGTCCATCGCGAACGCTGACTCACGACGACATCGGTCAGATTGCAGGACTGATCTGGCAGTTGCTGAGTGAGCAAGGTGAGCAGAGCCTGCCGTCCATCAAGAGTTCCCTTGATGCGCCATCAGATCTGGTTCTCGCCGCTATCGGATGGCTGGCTCGTGAGGATAAACTTTGGTTCGCAACCAAAGGCCGGTCCGTTGTAATCTCGTTGCGATGAAACGGCAGACAGGATTCCACGACACGCGAACCGCTGGTTTTACGGTGCCAGATAATCGAGACGCCGTTGGATCGTGTCGTTCTTTCGCATGGTTGGCGAAAACATCGATTTCTCAATTGCAAATTTATATCCTGACTTGCCAACTTGAAGCAGGGTTACTGTGTTGAGCATCAGACCAGCTTCAAGAGCAGAGGTTGATTTTTTTCAACGCGTCTACAATCTCCGCCTGAGGCTCTGCGGCCCCGATCAAGCCAAGGAATTCAGCGGCTCGGACTCGAATCAGGCCATTGTTATCGTCTGCGGCCAGCTTCTGGGCGGCCGGAATAAATTCGCGAGCCGCAGCGACGTGAGAACTGCAGACGATCAGAGCCCAGTAGCGTGTCATCGCGTCGTCCGATCGTACGGTTGATTGTATTCTATTGTGAGCTTCGTCAAATGGAAGAATGTTCAGTTACTGCACAGCATTGATTTTTCCGGCCTCATACAATGTTCGCCATTCCTGATACGCCAGCATCTCGTAGCGGTAGTTGTTCTGTAGACCATCGAAGTTGAACGGCTGAAAGTTGCGAACATATTCATACCGCCCCTTTCGCAGTGTCCTGACGAGGTCGTACTTTTCATCAAAGCGATCCGCGTAGCCAAATGCTTCGTCGCGAGTATCAACTTCTGCATGTTTGATACCTGAGCCAAGAAATGGTTTCCCGTCCATTGGAGTGGGAACCGCTACGCCGGCTAGGTTCAGCGCCGTCGGACCGAAGTCGATAAAACTCACAAAGCCGTTCATGCGCGAGCCCGGCTCTCGATCAATGATGTGTTGCCATTTTTCGGGAATGCGCACGACGAGCGGAACATGCAAACCGCTTTCGTAGGCATGGCCTTTACCTCGCGGGAGGACTCCGCCATGATCGCCGAAATAGAAGATGAAAGCATCTTCCAACAGGCCGTCTTTCGTAAGCTCTTCCACGACAGCGCCGACTTGTTCGTCCATATTTTTCATGCGATCAAGATAACGAGCGTATGTATATCGAAACGTCGGCGTGTCAGGATGATATGGAGCGGCAAAGACTTGATCAGGATCATGTAGCGTCTTTTCGGATGCCATCTGCTTCGCCGTGAAGTGCAGCGAACTTTCATGAGAGGCGGGAAAACTCTGCATGTAAAAAAACGGCTGGTCGGCTTTACGGTTTCGCCATGTGGCTTTCTTTGATGAATCATTCCAGACATTTTTCCCCGCCGTTGCGTTGTAGTCGGTCTTGTTATTGTTGGCCGTGAAGTAACCCGCTTCGTTGAGATACTCTGGAAACATCTTCAGTCCGTCCGGCATCGGAACCTCCACCGATCGTCGATGAAATTGTGTTCCAATGCGCGGCCCATAACATCCAGTGGCCAGTGTCGTGCGAGCCACGCTACAGACAGGTGCGTTCGAAAATGCATGGTTAAATGTCAGCCCGTGTTCGGCCAGTAACTCGATGTGCGGCGTTTCTGCGCCGTGTTCTGAAAAAAGTTTCAGGTAATGGACCGAATTATCTTCGGAAACCAAGCCAAACGATGTTTGGACGAGGTGCCTGCGGAGCGTTTGTGTTAATTTGTTCATCCGCTGAAAATGCCGGAAATGGCAGCAAGAATATGACAGAAATCAGGACTTGTAGTGGTGTCATTGATATTGGAATACTCAAAAATGTTCAACGTTTCGTTTTCACTGATTTCGCAGCGATCGAATCATTCCCGACGCTTTGTGAAGAGTTTCGCGATACTCTTCAAGCGGCACGGAATCCGCAACAATTCCGCCGCCGACGGGGAAATGCACGAGACCATCTTTGAGCGTAAATGTGCGAATTAAAATGCTGCTGTCAAAGTCGCCACAGGGGCCGAGGAAGAACAAACTGCCACAATAAGCTCCTCGGACGGTTGGTTCCAGTTCGGCGATGATTTCCATCGCACGGATTTTTGGGGCACCCGTGATGGAACCGCCGGGAAAGCAACCTGCCATCAGATCCCAGACATCACAGTCGTCGCGCAGTGTTCCGACGACGGTTGATACCAGATGCAGCACAGTTTCAAATCGTTCGACTTCGCAAAGGCCGGTAACTCGCACGGTTCCGGGTTTGCAGGATCGCGAGATATCGTTTCTCAGCAAATCCACGATCATGACGTTTTCCGCACGGTCTTTTGCGCTCGTCGAAAGTTCGTCACTGGCGTAGAGATCGGCGATTGGTGATCGAGGTCGGCGGCGGGTGCCTTTGATCGGACGAGTCTCCACCTGTCGTGATCGGTCGACTTTCAGAAATCGTTCCGGCGACGCGCTGACGATCGAGAACTCGTCAGCCTTAAGCAACCCACAAAACGGGGCAGGGTTGTTGCGGCGAACACTGGCATAAAGCTGCATCGCTGTGCCAGGCCAGAGGGACAGCAGTCGCTGGGACAAGTTGGCCTGAAAGATATCACCCGCGCGAATGTACTCGATGACGTTTGACACGGCAGCAACATATTGTTCCCGAGTGAAATCGGAATAAATCTCTGAGGTGGGTTCAATGCGATGATACTGCGGAGCGATCACCCTTCTTTTTGACTCTACCAACTCCGCTGCGCCCTGGACCGTTGGACGAATACTTCGTCGCTGCAGTCGTTCTTCAATCCACGCAGTTCGCTCATCGGATTTTGATTTGGAACCATCAAGCCGCAGCACATATCGTCGCACAGTCCCGGCGATGTGATCCCATACAATGGCCCAGTCAAAGAGTCCTGCCAGCAAAGGCGGCGTTTCGAAATCGTCAATCACCGGTCGCGGAATTCGTTCAAACACTTGACCGAGTTCATACGACATCAACCCCGCAATTCCACCACAAAAGGGTGGAAGCAGCTTACCTTCTTCGTTTAAAAAACCCGGAAGTCGTTCTTGCCAATCGCGAAGAACAGAAAAGGGATGCGTCTTCATACCGATGGCAGAAGTAATCTGATCCGCGTTCAATCGAGTCACGGCAATCGGATCAGCTGTTAGAAATGTGTATCGAGCATCTCGCTCCCGATGCCGAGCTGCGCTGTCGAAGAGTATGACAAACGGCGCATCCTCAAACGCCTCCATCGCCTGAATTATGTCAAGCGCAGGATCAAGGTTTTCAATTTGAACGAAGGCTACCATTGGGCGGAACAGTATCCCGGAAACGATATTGGTTCAATCTCTTCTGCTGCAATGTTCCTATTCCCCCGACAGAGTTACGTATGATCATCGTTGCGCGTTCACTCGCTCGCTTCAAGAAGAAAACAATCATGGCACTTTTCGATATTTGAGTGCTCCTGCGGACTCTCATTTGACTTTTGCTTGGTTCAGTCATGTTTGTTCTGAGCGTGTCTGCCATCATTATCATGTGGGCCAAGATCGCAATCAGGAAAGAGCCAGCCCAGAGGTGGTGACCTAAAAAGCGATCGTTCGGCACGGATTCAAAGCATGCGAGCAGAAATGCCATTCCCAACAAAAAACTTCGTGAGAAAAGTTTATCAGCAGAAGTACACCAAGGTAATGTAAGACTGGCGAATATGAAAAACACATTTGCCACACAGAATGGTATCGTTACCGGCATCAGAATCGCGAACGTCAGTTTGAATAATGCCCAGCCGGAGACGACGTTAATTGAAATTGGACCGTCGAGCCAATCGACCTGATATCTCGCGGCAGGCATCGACAGCGCCAAAGCAAATATCACAAGTGCGACAATTCTAATCAAGCTGGAAGCAATTCTAATTCCAGACCATTGATCCGTGATGTGTCGTTTCGTCGTGGCTGGGCACGCATACAGGTTGTCGTCAATTAAATTTCCCATTATTCGTTCTTCGAGGTGGCGTGACATGTATTCACAGCAGGCAGACTTCGTTTTCGATTACATCTTGGGTGGGTGGCACTTTGTTCGGTTCGATGCCGAGCAGCACTGTCGAAGAGAATAACAAATGGTCTCTTCTCGAACACCATCACGACACGCATGACTTCAAGTGCGGCAGGAAGTCTTTCGATTTGAATAGACGCGGGCATGTGAGCAACCATACACAATGAAAGTGCGTTAACTTCGTTTAACCGTCAGCCGACAGGCGTACGTTTTCAGGCACTTGCGCACGCCTGGCGGCTAACGGTTAACTACTAAAACTTATGCATGGGTGTTTACTTTGGATCGTTCTGGAGTTTGCAGAAGTGGCGAACGTCGCCAGTATTTCCGGCGAGTGTTCCAATTGTCGGAAGAATTCGTACATTTTTCTATCGTAAATCCTCAGGTGTAGATGCAAAGTCCAATTGCAAACGAGGCGACGTTCGCTGCCACGATTGCCGCCATATCCCGAATGGCGGCGGCTCGGCTGGTTCGGATCGGGAAGGCCGCACGAAACAGCAGGCATTCGGCGACGGGTGCGAATGTCTCGGCGACAACAAGATACACCACGTGTCCCCAACGAACGCCGACCGTCAATGGAAGTACGAGAATCACGACGGGATAAGTGCAGGCTGTCAACCAGCAACCGGCAATCAGTCGTCGACTTACCGGATGACTCGAAGCCAGACCGAACACCAAAATCGGGATTTCGATCAGGATTGTCAGCAGATAACCGCGAGGAAGAAATGCGCAGAGTTCCTCGGCTGAATAGTTCATGATGTGGCTCCAGGAGAACT
>JAYVNW010000141.1:0-3803 GCA_043758225.1 Candidatus Kuenenia sp.
ACGCGGAGGTTCACGAAGTCTGCGAACTTGTATTTTCAAAAGTCAGCCGCCGCCCGGTGCGTTGGGTGCTGTGTGTGCCCGAAGATTCGCCGATCAAAACAGTGAAGGATCTTGAAGGCAAGCGAATTGCGACTGAAGCCGTGGGCCTGACGACGCGGTTTCTGGAAAAGCACGGCGTAAACGCACACGTCGAATTCTCGTGGGGCGCGACAGAAGTCAAACCTCCGAAACTGGCCGATGCGATCGTAGAAGTCACGGAAACTGGTAGCTCGTTGCGAGCCAACAATCTGCGCATCATGGACGAAGTGCTGCAGAGTACAACACGATTTATCGCCAACAAAAATGCGTATGCCGACAACTGGGTCAAGTCGAAAGTCGACAACATCGCACTCATGCTGCAGTCATGTCTGAATGCAGAAGGCAAGGTTGGCCTGATGATGAATGTGCATCAGCGAGACCTTGATGCTGTTGTCAGTATTCTTCCAGCGCTGCAGACGCCAACCGTATCGCATCTGTCAGATTCCGAATGGGTGGCGTTGAATACGATCGTCGATGAAAGCATCGTCCGCACGACCATTCCACAACTGAAACAAGCCGGAGCTCGTGGGATCGTAGAATACCCGATCAGCAAGATTATTGATTAATAAAATCAGCCTCTGGACGCACTTGTAGTGAGCCTGAGAGGCTAGCCGATTAGTTCGGCTAGCGCCTCAGGCTCGATCGTGCTTTATCGTTCTGCCGATCCTGATTCCATTGCAAATTGCTTTCGCCGTTCCAACCAGATGGGAATCGGCAGTAGACCGGCGAGCAACGAAATACCAGCCAGCGCAACGAACGCCACTTGGAAATCGCCGCACCAGCCAACCAATGTAGGCCCCATTGCGCCGATTCCAAATGTCATCATCTGGCTGAATCCAAACCACGTACTGCGGGTTCTGACAGGTACGTAGTCCGGCAACAGACTGTTATAGACAGGCTGGTTCATAAAATGGACAAAACCCAGCAAACAGCAAGGGATCAATCGTATCGATCCACTGGCGACTGAAATCCACAACAGCAGAGGCACGTTCGCCAGATAGACCATCGACAGCATTGGTGCCAGACGACGTGGACTTGCGACACTTCCGGAGACCCATTGCCCGGCAACTCCACAAAACAAGACCAGCGCTGCCAACACGCTGGCGATGGAATCCTGGTTCATCGGCAGGAAGTCCAGACTCTCGACTTCGCTTAAATAACGCTTGAGAAAATGCAGAAAACCACCGTAAACAATTCCGGAACAGGCGGACGAAACCATCAAAATCACGAAGGGGCGAATCTGCAGATTGATGGGCATAAAGATGTGCGAACGTGGCTGATCACTCTGGCTGATTTTAGCGACAGCTGCGGCGGCATTTTTAACGGCTTTCGCGTTAAAATGTTTGTTGCCCCAGCGAGATACGAAAACAAGGCCAGTGGCGAGCAATCCCAGGACCATGAAAAAGGTCCGCCAGGTTGCGTTGGGAATCAACAGAATAAAACCGGCCAGCAACGGAGCCCCGCCCAGTCCCAGTGAGCCGAACACACCGTGAATGCCTAACGCCTTTGCACGATCCTGAGGCGTGGTAATCGACGTCATCATCGAAAGCCCCGCCGGATGATACATGCTGGCAAAGACGCCCAGACCAAACAGTTGGTACGCAAGAATCTGTGTCGAGCTGGTGAACATAAACGAAAGGCAGACGACAGCTGTGCCGGTCAGATACATCGTCAGTACGCGCGAAGCTCCAACGCGATCAGCCAGCATGCCTGTCAGGAACGCGCCGAATCCAAATGGAATACGCAGCACAGAGCCGTAGTATCCAGATTGTTCCATCGTCAGATGAAATTCGTCGCACACAACCTGTTCAACGCTGGAAAATGACTGTTCGGCGAGATGCACCATGGCGTGCGTAAAGGAAATCACAAGCACCATGGACCGATTAGAACGATGTTGAATCAATCTTGGCTCGATATCAGCGTTGGAGTTCGGCGGCGAATGCGATCGCTTCTTCAGTGACGTCCGCTGGATCGCTCAGGAATTCATCCATGGCTTTTTGACTGCTGAACAGCCAGATCCGTTTGCGGAAGACTGCGGCAAATTCCAGACTGCCTGCGACGCGTTTTTCCTGTTCCAGTAATGCGACGGCACAAGCTCCGTCCAACATCGGCCAATATGTCGCCGGTGCGGCCTGAAATTGCTCTTTCTTGTCAATGCTGGCGAAATACAGGATGTGGCCGCGATAGTTGACTTGAAAATTGGCCGCGCCCTTAATCAGTTCACGATCTTCCACGGCACTAACGACGCACAGTCCGCCAAAAGCGGCAGCCGAACCAGCGTCTTCGCTGCTGCGTGACTCACCTTCCTGGCTGATCGTCTTAAAAAAAGATTCAGCTTCATTGTGTGCCAGTTCCGGCTCAGTTGGCTGCTGAGTCTGGCTGCCAGCAACATCAACGAATTGATGCTTCATTGGCTCTGAGCTCGGTCGATTCTGTGTTCGTGGAGCTCCGGCGCGAGGTGCTTCTTCCTGCGAGATGGCTTCAAATTCCAGTTCACCGCGCTGTGGTCTTGCCGTGGTCACAGCATCTGGTTGAAAACCATTTTGCTGCTGGGTTCGAGGCTGCTGCTGTCGATCAAATTGTGGTTGTTGCTGTTGTGGCGGTTGTTTACGAACGGGCTGGTTCGTCGATCGCTGTGGTTGAACGTTGGAATTGGCAATCATGGCAGGGCCAGCCTGAGTTGGAATCGCCGATGTTACTTCGTCCAATTGCTTTACCAGAGCCTCAGGTGTTTGAAATCCGGAGATACGTTTAATGACCTTGAGATCGGGCGACACAATGAGGATTGCCGGCAGACCTTTGATACCGAGATCTTTAACGAGACCTTTGTTCTGATCGGCATCCACGCGCACTGCGACAAAGTTGCTTGAGATTTTCTGAGTCACTTGTGGGTTTGGAAAGGTGTTTTTTTCCATTTTTTTGCAGAAGACACACCAATCCGCAGTGAACTCCATCAGCACAGGCTGGCCGTTTGAGGCAGCTCGATGCAGTGAGTCTTCAATGTTTGTGGACCATGGAATTTCCGCCGCACCAACAGAACTGCAGAACGTTGCCGCAATAGCAATTATCACGCCGGATAGTTTTCGATTAAAGCTGGCGGCCATTTCCGGGACTCACATCGAGAGGCAGTCTGAACATCAGCACTGCCAGAAAACTGCAATGCCACCTATCAACTATCGGAGAATAGCGTTATGCAGCATTTAGGTTATGACCGGAAAAATCGAAACAGAAGGAAAAAGTTTCCCCGGAAAATTGAACGTCGACCGCATCGGCAAGATGTGCCGGTGCGGGATTGATCGGCACCCTGGATTTGGCCTCCAACCATGCGGTAATTTGGCTGGTTCAGTTAAACCAGGTGCGTTGCTTGACGGGCAATATGAGTAGTCCTCATAATACGTGTAAGTTTGTTCAAATTTTGTTGACGTGGAATGGCAACATCACTTTTGTTTGGGTCAAGTTGCAATTTCAAAGTTTTTCACAGTTTCCAAACCCAGGACAGTTTTCACTGGACTTTGGGTTATTGCAGGGTTCAAGATCGCACGTCCATGTCAATTTGAACGATTGCGCAGTGTGTATGGATTGAAGGCTTCCAATGCATAAATGGAGTGCTGTTGTGTTCAGGCCGTACTAGTGCCGCAAGTCGGAGTTGCCAGCCCACCAAATGGGAAAGCTGTGCAGTTGTTCGTGGAATTCAGCGATTCAATTTGTGCAAATCTCCAGGTTTC
>JAYVNW010000142.1:0-7059 GCA_043758225.1 Candidatus Kuenenia sp.
CCGTCCAAAGAAACACGCGAACGCTGGGGATCAATTTATCGAACCCAGATTGAAGATTTGCTCAAGATAGTACAGCCATTCAAGAACGACACAGGGGAAGGACTTGTGGTCGTTGATGCGAACCGCATTACGCGACAGCCGTATGATTCGTGGCGAGTTAATAAACCGACATCGAATGAGATCTGGTCGAATCAGGAAGATATTTGGCTGCTAAAGGCACTCCTTAATTCGATTTCGAAGACCAACGATTCCGCCACAAGAATTACCGAATCCCCAGTGCGTGAAATAAAGAGATTGCATCTTCGCGGCGGCGACCCAAAAACGAAACCCGGTGCGGTCGGCGCGAAATCCGGTGGATTGCTGGGTGGTGCCGGTGGATTGTCGTCCGGGATGGGAAATATGGCGAATATGGAGGGTGGCGGAGAAGGATATGCGGGCGGAATGGCAGGCGGGGGTGGCGGAGGGTCGATAAGTCATTCTCATCCGGGCACTTCCTTTGAAGGTAAAAGCGGAGGAGATATTCTCGCCGAAGAATTTGGAGCCGTGGCCGGCGCTGCAGGCATGGGTGGACTGGGAATGGGAATGGCTGGTGGCGAAGGATATTCCGGTGCTATGTCCGGCGGCGCTTTGTCCAGCGGTTCCGGTTTTGGTGCCGGCAAGGCAGCGGGGAAGAAGGAAGTGCGTTACGTCGATGACGCAGAAAAGGATCAAGGGTATAAGACTCGAGCTTTCTTACTTGATGTCGTAGTGCGTGATGAGCGTTTACCGGATCTGCTGGCCAAACTCACCAACTCAGATTTCCCGGTTGAAATCAGACGCGTGGAAATCCTTTCGCGTGCCGCTGGTGCATCCAGCAGTATGAGTGGAATGGGCGGTGAAGGGATGAGCGGCTATGGCGGTGGTATGGGTGGTGGGGAAACCTACGGTGGCGAGGCGGCAGGCGGATTGGGTGATTCCAGTGGCATTGGCGGCATGGCTATTGGCTCGAGCATGATGGGCTCTCGAATGACTGGTGGACCACCTGGCGATCTTGCGGGCGGTGGCGGCAACGGTGGCTTGGCGGGTTACGGTCTAGGGGCCGAAGGTGATTATCCTGGAGAATCCGGGATGATGGAGCCCGGTATCGGCACTGACGCTGTTGCGATGAAAGGCATTGAAGTAGTGAAGGCTGCCATGGCTGATCCTCTACTGATTGAAGTGCGTATTGGGGGACTCTTGACGCTGTATATGACGCCAGAAGAAGTATTAACTCAGGCGAAGACAGAAGAATCAGCGGCGAAGGAAGCGGCGGCAGCAGCTCCTGCGGCTGCTGTGTCAGAACTTCCCGGGTCATCACCTGCAGCCACCGACTCAACAAATCCGTCAACTGAAACACCTGCAACCAGTGAAACACCAACCAAGGGCGACACTCCGGCAGAACCTTCAGGCACACCGCCCACCAACGGTAGCATTCCACTTCCAGCCAATGGCGGAGAATCCGGTGCTGCGGCTGTTCGGCAGGGAACTAAGAGTGAAGTGCCTGGCGCAACTCCAGTTGAGCCTGCAAAAAGTAGTCCAGAGAATAGCAGTTCTTCGTCGGAGCCTTTGAATAATCCTACTCCAACACAGCCCCCAGCACCCTAGTTGGTTTTCCTGTCACATTGATATGTATTCAGATTTCAACTGCAGTCCGCATCCAGAGTTCAAAAGGTTTAGGGAGTTTTAGCCATGGCCAAATCAAAAGGTCCTGATTTCAAGGCATTGCTGCTGAATCACGGAGAAAAGATCGGTGCAACGCTCGTAGCTTTATTGGGATTAACGGGGTTGGCAACCGCAAGCTGGTCCGGCTCTGAAAAATTGCCGGAAGATATGAAGCAGGAGGCCGAAAAGACAAAGTCCGCATGGCTTGCAAACCAGTTTACGGAAGAAAAACGCATGGCCTTCGAAGACACCCCCGATGTGTTGACGCTGGCTCAGCGTATGCAGTCCGAAACGGAAGATCTTGAGCTGTTTGCAATGGCGGGACCATGGGACGCACCCATACATGTTCTGCGTGAACGTCGGGGAGCAGTAACGGTCCTGGCTCCAAACAGTCCGGAATCTACAGCGATTGCAATTGTAATGGCAGAGAAGCCTGGCGCAATTGATGAAGAAACTGAAGAAATCACAGACTCAAAGATGACCATCACCAAAAAAACTTCGGATGTAGGTGATGAAGCAACAAACATCTTTGGTGCTACCGGCGGCGGACAACCTGCCCTTGGAGGAAGTGGACCAGGTGGACTTGGAATGGGTAGCGGCCCCGGCATGGCAGGCGGACTTTCCTTACCGGGAGCTGGCGCTGGTGCATACCCAGGCACATCAAGTGGGATGAGCAATTCTTCTGGTTCTGCTGGTGGATATCCAGGCGGTGAGTCATCCATGGCTGGTAGCAGTTCCATGGCTGCAATGGACAGTTATGGCGGAAGTGGATACGGCGAGGGCGGTTACGATATGTACGGCGGCATGACGTCCGCGAATGCCGAACGCAAAGTTCACTATCATAGCGGCGTTTCAGTTCGCATGATTTTCCCGCTCATTGAGCAGATCAGATCGGTTTCTCAGTCGTTGCATCTGCCGCAAAATGATCCATTGGTTTCGAGAGCTGTTGATTTTGTCGGGTTTCAGATTGAGCGTAAAAAAGCAGTCCAGGGTGTCGACCCGTGGTCGGGTGAATGGGAAAGTATTTCAACTGAAGAGATTGGCGAAATCCTGGAAAAGTCACTGGCGTTCGATTTTGATGTCGTCAATCCCGGTGTTACACGCAGCGAATTGACCATGCCACTGCCTCGACTGGCTGCTGGCAAGTGGCAGACGAAAGATGCATCACATAAGCAGCTTGAAAACTTTAAGTTGGACGAAGAAGAACAGAAGCTCGTTGATCGTTATCAGGCCAAGTTGCTGGAAGAAGCAGAAAAACGAAAGAAGATGCTGCCTGACCAGACGCAGAAAGGCGGCTTCACACGCTTCATGCTGAACAGCACAGATCTGAACAATGCCGTCAACGATACATCCGGTGTAATGGACGCAATGTCGTCGGAGATGTCGCAGACCAAAGATCCTGCCCAAAAATCAAAATACGACAACAAAGAAGAACTGAAGAAACTCATCACTTCAGCAATGACCGCAGGTCGCGTGCTTCTGGTACGTTTCATGGACTTCACCTGCGATCGTGGCAATACCTACATCTATCGCGTGCGTCTGGAAATGAAAAATCCGAACTTCAACTACCCGATCGATGAGCTTGAACAACCTGATCTCGCAACTCAAGCGACTATTTTTTCCGCATGGAGTGAACCAACGGCACCAACGTATGTACCGCAATCTTACCGCTACTATACGCAGCGTGCAGACAATCCACAGACTGTAAAAGTAGGGATGTTCTACGAGAACGAAAAGGCTGGTACGCCAGTGATGGCAAATATTGAAGTTCGTGTCGGGTCCCGTGTGGGCGGCAAGTCAGATGCGGAAGTCGTGGATCTCTCCACGTCGAAAGTTGAAATGCAGAGCGTTGAATTTAAGTCGCCTGATTTGCTGGCTGCTGTAATTCCATCGATGCGATTGAACGGCGGTGACAGCCCCGAACTCAAGTCCTACATCGATTCAATGCGTGGTCAGAGTAAGCAACTTGCAGACCGCATCACCGTCATCGACGGCAATGGTGCCATCGTGACACGCTACGTGGGTGATTCCATCTACAACGGAGGCAATCAACGAACTGAAGCGTTGGACGAAAAGTTTTACAAAGACATATTGAAGATTTACGAACACCTGAAGAAAAGCGAAAATGCTGACGCCAGTAGTATTTACGGCGGCGAAGGTATGTCCGGCGGATCCGGCGCGGGAAGTGGTTCAATGGGAATGGGTGGCTACGGTGGCGGAAGTGGCTACGGTGGCGGTATGAGCGGCGGCGCTGCTCTAAGTGGCGGTGGCCGTGGTTCAAAAGGCAAAAGTGGGGGAAAGAAACCAGGAGGCTCCGGCAGTTCTGATTCAAATCGTTGATTTGACAGTGACTTGCTGCATGGAAGGATCGCAGGATTGTGGTAAGCCGTACAACTTGTCAAGCCAGTCATGGCGACTTTGAAAAATCCTGAACGGAATCACAAAAAGGATCAACAACCAGTTGCCAATCTATTCAGAAACACGTCCAATAGCGACGTAGGGCCATTGAAAAAGCAGTCGCACGCCGCCGTTCCCAACACGGAACGGCGTTTTGCTGGCTGAATTTGCAATACCCTTGCTTCCGTGGGGACGGAAGCTTTCTGGGTTCACGCAGCATGATGTGTGCGTGTTTTGTTTGGTCGGATGTCGCTATCAACAGGCAATGAGTCGTCCTTGTTGAAATCATGGAGACGTTCCTTCCAGCGGTTGAAAGCAATGGAACCACAATTCCCGTTAGCTCCCGTCGCGGATCTTCCGTGGCTGGCATACGCGTCGCTGCTCGTTATAGCAGTCTACTTTCGGTTTTCCCGCGCGCTGACAATCCGGAATCTGGATTTGATTCTTACGCTCCTGATTGCGGCAGCAGTTGTTGTCTCCACCCATTTTCGTGACGAGACGTATATCGCAAATGCCGAAGTTTCGGTTGACGATGCGTCTATAGCATCAAACGAACAGAACTCCGCCAGCATTCAGCCGAATCCAGCCGGTGAAATTGTTTCAACAAATGCAGAAGATGCCTCGAAATCGCCTGGTCCTACGGAACCGGCACCTGAATTTACAAATGTCGCCTCAGAATCAAGCCAGGTCATTAGTCCAACCTCAATCGGCGAACGATCTACAGATACGCTGCCCACCGTTGAAGCGAATTCAACGGCTGACGTACGACATCCGATGTATACGTGGAGCTCACTAGCGCTCGTGGTGCTCGCGGTTCTGCTGGTGATACGGTTGCTGTTTGACGAATCTCTGACACGCCGCCCTCGCCTTGACCAGAATTTGAATCAAGCGGGACTCGCATTCCTGTGCGTGCCGGCATTTGCAATTCTGGCGTTTGGAGTTTTTCAGAAACCAGCCCCCGTTACGAATGTGAAGGCCATCGAACACGGCCGCGCGTTGTTGCAGCGGCGCGAAGTTCAAGTCAGCAATGAAATTACGGACGCACCAGCCCCGACGGAAACATTAATTGCAGCGGGTGGCGCGGCGGTGGCACAGTTGTCGGGAACATTGCCGAATTCGGTTTCAGTGAATACAGGTAAAACTCGCAGTACGGAACTGCTTGTAGCGAGAATTCTGGTCGTCATCGCACACATGGTCATAATCCTGGGCTTGCTTTACATCGGACGTCAGCATTTTTCGAGCATCCAGCTGGGTGTTGCGATGAGCTGTCTGTATCTGCTGCTGCCATGTACCGCCGCGAACGTGCACAAGTTAAGCCACGTGTTGCCCGCCGCATGTTTAATCTGGGCGATTGCCAGTTACCGAAAACCAATGATCGCTGGCGTGTTGCTCGGTCTGGCCTGCGGAACACTATTTTTCGCAGTCTTCCTGCTCCCGCTTTGGGCGGTATTTTATGGACGCCAGGGCGCCATTCGATTCGGCGCATCAGTCCTGGGTGTTGTCTTGGTGCTAGCGACATGTCTGATGATGATTTCGGGTGACGCTGATTCTTTTTACTATCGAGTCGTCTCAAGTACGAACTGGACGGTCTATCGTCTGATGGACGACACGCTCAGCATTTCCCAAACTCCAATGAGTCATCTGTTCATCCGCATTCCGATGGCCGCAATTTTCTTCGTTATGCTGACGGCAATGACCGTATTGCCTCGCCCTCGCAACCTGGAGAATCTACTTGCCAATTCCACCGCGTTGGTTGTAGCTGCTCAAATGTGGTATCCGGACGATATCGGTTCCTATGTTCAATGGTATATGCCGTTGTTTTTGCTCGTCATTTTCCGACCTCGTCTGGATCGCTTTACCCCACCGGAAATGACCGATCGACAGTCAACAGCGGTATCCAGCGTTCTGCCCGCTGGATCCCAATCGACCGTGGCCATGTCGCGGATGAGCCTCTATCGCTGAAGCGAACATTCCGTTCCTGCGAAATTCGCCCCGTTCCTGCGATTCGCGTCGTGTTTTGGTGTTCGAATTCTGTGGGAATTCTAGAATCGTCAATAGCAATGAATTCTTTGGAATTCAGTTCACACAGTTGAACAGTTTGGGACATCAATGACTGACTTGAACAACATCCTCGCTGGTGGAGCAATTCCTCCCGAAGCTCGCGTCGTCGATCAGCCGCGGATTGAAGCGGCCGTTCGCGAAATACTGCTTTCTGTAGGTGAAAATCCTGATCGAGACGGTTTGAAGGAAACTCCAGCCCGGGTCGCTCGTATGTATGCAGAAATCTTTGGCGGACTGCATGTTGAGCCTGGTCGGCATTTGCAAAAAGTGTTCGAAGAACAGTACGACGAAATGGTACTGGTTCGCGACATTTCATTCAACAGCATGTGTGAACATCATCTTCTGCCGTTCATGGGAAAAGCCCACGTTGGATATATTCCGCGTGGCAAGGTCACCGGGCTAAGCAAACTGGCACGTGTCGTCGATGAAATCGCCCGCCGTCCGCAAGTGCAGGAACGCATGACTCACATGATTGCCGATCTGATCGAAAATGAACTCGCAGCTCACGGCGTCATCGTCGTAATAGAAGCCGAGCACACTTGCATGACAATTCGCGGCGTCAAAAAGCCAGGCGCTTTAACGGTCACAAGCGCCGTGCGTGGAATGTTTCGCAACAATCTCGCCAGCCGTGCAGAAGCCATGGCCTTGATCAATGGCAAGTGATGGCCTGTCATGATTGAGAGCTTTGTACTCAAACTTCTCGTCGGCATTGCGATGATGTGGCTGCTCATGCCACGCAAAGAAGTTACGGATGGATTCTTTCGCATCCAAATGCTGGTCTCACTTGGATTGAGCGTACTCCTGGTCTTAATTGTTTCTTCCAGCTCAACATCGGCTGAAAACCACTTGCATTCCAATTCCCGGAACGATTCGTTGCCAGCAGCTATCGTGGCGCGTTCTGACATCGGGGACAAAATTGTC
>JAYVNW010000143.1:0-7022 GCA_043758225.1 Candidatus Kuenenia sp.
GAAGAATTCACCGTCCCAAAATTGACGGATGATGAACAATCCGTGATCAATTCGATTCAGCAAAAGCAGGTATTGGAAACTGTTTCGTTTCTGGCCTCAGACGACATGAACGGACGCGATACGCCGTCAAAAGAACTTGTCATCGCGTCGGAATATGTCGCAGATCGATTTCGCAAAGCAGGACTTGAGGGACTTGCCGCAGACGGATCATACTTCCAGACCGTCGAACTGTTTCGCACTTCGGCCCCGGCGACAAAAGGCATAGGGTCAACTGCTGCCCATAATGACATCCAGCTGACAGTATTTACCGGGCTGAAAGGAGTGCTGAAGCTGCAGGGAGCGATCCGCGAAGTCACAGAAACGCCTGATCCTGATGACAGCAAATCAGAAATCTTCATCATGGATGAACAGTCTCTCTCGCCGCAAGCTCGAGACAATCCGCTCGCCGCTCTGGTAAAGTATGTCCGAGCAACCGCTCCGCTGGTTCGCAGAGGGGCGAGGGTCGTGCTGGTGCGAGTTGCGGATGACAGTGCGTTGTTCGATGTTGTGGAGGCGTTTCAGCAACAGCGGATTGCTATACCGTCGCAGTTTGAGCCGCAGTGTGCGATCGTGCTGGTGCCTGAGAATCGAGAGTTGAGCGGCAACATTGTTTTGGAGATTCCGCCGAACGTCAAGGAAGGCTCTCCTGTTCACAATGTGATTGGTGTTCTGCGTGGAAGTGATGCGAATCAAGCGCACAAGGCCGTGATGGTTTCCGCACATCTTGATCACATCGGCGCGGCACAACGCGGCGACGACAAAGTGAACAATGGTGCTGACGACAATGCGTCCGGTGTGACGGCCGTGTTGACTCTGGCCGATGCATTCGCGGCATTGAAAATTCGGCCGGAACGTTCCATGACCTTTATCACGTTCTGGGGAGAAGAAAAAGGGTTGCTGGGTTCAAAGTACTTTGCCGAACATCCGCTTTGGAAGCTCGACGACCTGATCTGTGATGTCAACCTGGAGATGATTGGCCGTCCGGAAGAAAACGCTGATGGCAAAGCCTGGGGCACCGGCTGGCCTCATTCCAGCCTTGGCCCACTGATGGCTGCCGGAGCGAAGCGCGCTGGCGTCACGATTTTTCATCATGAACAATTTAGTGAAATGCTGTACGCTCGCAGCGACAACGCGTCGTTTCTGTCGAAAGGAGTCATCGCACACAGCTTTTCTGCAGGGTCGCTGCACAGCGATTATCATCAGCCAGGCGATGAGGTTGCTAAACTCAATATTCCGCATATGACAAAAATTATCCAGGGACTGATGGCCGGAATTCTGCCGATCGCACGTGGTGACGTGACGCCTGCGAAAACCAATGCGATTGAACGCGGTGAGAATTGATGCAAGCACCACTCACTCCCGCAGCTCGACGAACAATCGCGTCCTGCCGAAGAATGGTAAACGAAAGTTCCACGCCGCAGGAGTGGTGTGATTTTCTGATGTTCGCATTGTTGCAACACGAATCTCTAGCGGCGGCGGCATTGCAGCGGCTTGGAGTTTCCCTCGAGTCATTGCTGAAAGAACGGCATTCATCGCAAACTCTGGAACGCGCGGCGACACACTTGAATTGCGACACGAATAACATCGAAACAGATTGCAATCCCAACGCTGGCTCAGTGGTTGAACTCGACGATCCATTGGAGTTCATTCAGATCCTCGACCGCGCCTCCGCAGTTGCTCGCGGGGAAGCCAATTCGACAGGAGTTTCCAGCGCTCATTTACTCATCGCAATATTTGAAACAAACGATGTGCTGCAACGGCAACTGCTGGAGTCTGGTGTGGATCGACCCACGATCATCACGGAATTGAATCTGGAGACGATCGTCACCGGCCCGCCGCTCCCAATTGATTTCGACCTGAATTTGTCCCTTGACTGTGGCTCTCCATCGTTGAATCCGATCACGCTAACCAAACCGACCGAATCAACCGATGCCGCATGGCGAATTATTGACGCAAACCTCAACCGCAGCCGCGAAGGCGTTCGCGTGCTGGAAGACTACGCTCGCTTCGTACGAAACGACGGAAATCTCAGCGGACTATTGAAGAATCTGCGGCATGAACTGGTCGCAGCCGAAAACTATCTGCCGAAACGATTTGCTGAAAACTTGAGTTCCAGTGAACTCGGCACCAGTCCACTTTTGATGTTTCGTGATACTGCACACGATGTCGGCACTCAGCTTTCGACGGCTGCGGAGAATATCCGCAGCGACATGTCCGATGTGGTGATCGCGAATAGTCGACGCATTCAGGAATCGCTCCGCTCGCTGGAAGAATTTGGTAAGCTCGTTTCGCCTCAGTTCGCTGCCACAATCAAGCAGATTCGCTATCGCAGTTACACACTGCAACAGCAGCTTGCCGTTATTGAAGGCCGACTTGTTGCGGCGACCGATTTATCGAATCTTCGTGAACTCAGAATTCAAAAACTGCACAACGCGGTGCTGTATGTCCTGATCACTGAATCCACTTGTCAGCTTCCATGGCAGCAGGTGGCGGAATTAAGTCTTCGTGGCAACGCTGATGTTCTGCAGTTACGCGAGAAACATTTGAACGATCGAGAGCTGCTGCGTCGAGGTCGTTGGATTGCGGATGCGTGCCGTGAAGCAGATCGGTTGTTTATCATGAATGATCGCCCTGACATCGCAGTTGCTGCAAATGCGGATGGCGTGCATGTGGGGCAAGACGAATTCGCCGTTGCAGATGTCCGTGCTGTGTTACGTCCCGATCAGATCGTTGGCGTTTCTACACACTCAATGCAGCAGGCGAACGCAGCTCAAAGCGACGGAGCGGATTACATCGGTGTGGGACCAACATTTCCTTCGGTAACGAAATCGTTCGAAGAGTACCCCGGTTTGGAACTTGTGAGGCAAGTGTTTGCAAATGTTCAGCTTCCGGCTTTTGCGATCGGTGGCATCAACGGGAAAAACCTTTCTGAAGTTGTTCAGGCCGGTGGCAGTCGAATTGCCGTGACGGCGTGTGTTTCATCGTCGGCTGATCCAGCGTTGGTTCTGGGCGAATTGCGAGCGACGATGGCGAAGCGGTATTCCGTTGGCGAGCGGGGGACGTGAGTCCACTGCTTTTATAACAGGAGTCCGGGCGACCAATCAGGGGATTGACGTCCCTCGCTCGCCGGTTGCCGCCTCAGTCCTGGCAGTGCGAAGACAAAATCCGGACGGGACAGCCGTCTCATCCTACTCTGGCATTTGCCTGTGTTTTCAAACCCAAACGCATTACACTGAAATTGCACAAACATTTTGTATTTGCACTGAAATTGAGGCTCGCAATGGTTGGCAAACCTGTTCCCCCAAAGACAACTCCTAAAGACGACACCTACAAGCTGGCGGAGCAAGGCAAATCTGTTTCGCCGCCGATTGCTCAGGGAGCAGCATCTGCGGCGGCCGGGACAGCATTGCAGTCCAAAGATCGTAATGCATCCGTTGATGCAGAGAAATCAGGCAAGCCCCGCGCAAAGCCACCGGGACGATTGGTATCGCTCGATGCGTTTCGTGGGTTCATCATGATCATGTTGGCGGCCACGGGATTTGGTATCGCCGGATTTGCGGCGATCGAGGATTCGTCACCTGTGTGGCAGGTTCACAATCATGAGTACTGGAAGAATGTCTCGTTCAGCTTCGAACATCCGGCGTGGCGGAGTGCGTTTGATTCTTATAAGGTTTCGTTCTGGGACCTGATTCAGCCAGCATTCATGTTCATGGTCGGCGTCGCAATGCCGTTCTCGTACGCTCGGCGATCACAGCAGCAACAGCATTCAACATTTCATCTGGCACTTCATGCATTGATGCGATCCGCAGCACTCATACTAATCGGAGTGTTTTTGCAATCAAACGGCCGTCAACATACGACCTGGGAATTTCCAAATGTGTTGTGTCAGATTGGACTTGGCTATTTCTTCGCATGGTGTCTGTTGAACTTCAGACCGTTAATTCAGGTCGTCGCGCTTGTGGTGATACTTGTCGGGTACTGGGCGTTGTTCTACTTTAACCCGCCGCCTGCAGACTATGACTACACAAGCGTCTCGGCCATAAAAGACGACAACAAAGACGTCAGCGAAGTCTTCGAAGGCAGATTTGCCGCCTGGTCTAAAAATGCAAACGCGGCATTTTATTTTGATCGCTGGTTACTGCCGCAACTGCGAACAATTGTTGAACCAAAGGCGGCGGCCCCGGATGCTTCCGTACGACGGACGCTGTCTTCCGACTGGACGCCAGTTGTGCTGACGCCGCGAGCGGATGAAAAGGTGAAGCGAACGGATGACGCTCCGACTGCCGCAACTTCGCCGGTAGCTGAGCCAACCGCAGATTCTACTACTCCTGCACCGTCGCCGCAGGAAGCGGCGACAGAACTGCAGCCAACGCCGGAAACAGAAGAAACGCCGGCAGCCGTACAAGTGCCTCCAGTACCTGCCGGACCCGGTTGGTTTCGACGCGCGTTTCTGCACAACGATGTTCCCTGGAAACCGAATACAGGTGGCTACGCGACACTCAATTTCATTCCGTCAATCGGCACGACAATTCTTGGCATGTTGTGCGGACAATTGCTGCTGGCAGGCGGCTCTTCTCACTGGAAGAAGCTCGGTCTATTGATCGTCGCCGCAGGACTTTGCCTGGGCCTGGGCATACTGGCCGACATGACCGTGTGTCCGATTGTGAAGCGTATCTGGACACCGAGCTGGGTGTTGTTCAGCGGAGGTTACGTCATTGGAATGCTGGCGTTGTTCTACCTGGTCTTCGACATTGCCCCGCTTAAAATTCTGGCGTTTCCATTAGTTGTTGTGGGTATGAATTCGATCTTGATGTACATGCTGGGGCAAACAATCGGCGGCTGGACAAAAAACAGCTTGATCAAAGTTCATCTCGCGGGCCTGATCGAAAACGTCTTCGGCCCGAAGGCGTTGGATCCTGAATGGTACGCTCCGATCACACTCGGCACTGCAACGTTGGTGGTGTTCTGGGTGTTCCTGTATTGGTTGCATCGGCAGCGAATTTATCTGCGTCTGTGATTATGGCTTTCGCAGGACGGGACACCAGTCTTGCCGTTGATCTCACGGCCGTGCTTATTGTCATCTGAATTTACGGACAACCACGAGCTACAGCTGTTCGTCTGTTGTCTCATCGTCAGATATTGCAGCGTCCGAGTTCGAAACTGGTTCGGGGGCCAACGGTATTTCTTCGCTGCGGCTGACAGGAAAAGTTTCCACATCCAGCCACTTCAAGGTTAGCGAAGCGAAGACGTTGTCCAGCAATTGGCCGTTTTGATCCTGAGCAGTCGCTGCGATCGTGAAATCGATTGGCGCGCTCCATGGACTGATCTCGCCCGTTGTACTCACAGCTTGCACCCAGACGCGATACGTTCCTTTCGGGAATGACGTCGTGGAAGTGTAATTGGTGTCTGTGAGATCGTTTACTCTCAGCGCCACGGTGGTTGTTGATGCGATACGATTTACCCAGAGGTTATACGTTGCGGCACCAGTAACTGGTGTCCAGCTGAATTGCGGTTGAATGTTGGTGATCGTGCCGCTTGGGCCAAGCACATTCGGGCGACCACCCACAAAGAATGTCACCTGTTGTGGTGTTGCACTGACGATGCCGTCTGGACCTCTCGCAGCGGCCCACCATGTGTAGGAACCTACTGGCAGGTTTGCGGGCACAGGCCATGATGTGGCCGCGATATTGCCGACATTGTACACGGTTCCACCGCCGGTCGAGTTTCGTACGACGATTTGATAGGAGACTGCGCCCGAAACGGCGGTCCAGGTCAGTACTGGTGCTTTTTCGAATGTCGGTGTTATCGGTGACAATGGCGTTGGAGAACTTGCGACATTGAAATCAGCTCTTGCGGACCAAAGTGAAGGAATTCCTTTAGCGTCGATGCTGCGGACCCAGATACGATAGCGGCCCATCGGCAGATCCGTTGTCGGAGTCCATGAAGTTCCAGCGACGTTTGTCAGCCGAACGTACTGAGATTGATTTGTGGAAACGTTATCAATCCAGACATCGTAGTGATCGGTTCCAAGTGGTCCGGTCCATGTGATTGTCGGTCGTGCTGTAGGCTGCAAAAGCGTAACAGGATTGATCACAGGCGGCGTGTTGATGCTGAAGTTGTAGCTTGGCGACCAGGCAGACATCGTTCCATCGAGCTTAATCGAACGGACCCAAACGGCGAATTGCCCGATCCCAAGATCCATCGTTGGCGTCAACCACGTATCGCCCGTTGTCAAACGCACGACCGCGGTTTTATTCGTTGTGATGTTATTGACCCAGATGTCGTAACCCGCTGCACCGGCGGCGGGACTCCACGAAATTGTTGGCCGCTGGTCCGATGCCGACGTCACGCCGATGATCACAGAAGCTGACACCGGCGTTGGATTGTAATCCCAGCGTAACTCTGCCAAGTTAACTTCGCCGCCTTCTTCGTACTGCATACGAATGCGATAAGTTCGGGCGGCCAGAGGCACACTGCCGCCGCTCAGCGTCACCGCCTGGCCGTTGCCCCAGCCGTTGTTCAGTAGTTCCGTCGTTGTATTCGAAAAAACTCCGTCACCATTGACGTCGATGAACAACCGGCTACCGTCGTCTGAGTTGGTAAACAGTCGCACGCCATTTGCTGGGATCACAACATAGCCGTCCCACTGCACAGAGAACTGCTCCCAATTGGCATCAATTCCTGAAGTCAGGCCTACATCGCTGCGGACACCAAATGTGTTGAGCGGAAAATTAATGGCAGTATCCGTCCGTCTTCCTGCAATTTGAATGCTATTGCTTTGTCTCCAGTCCGTCTCAAGCGGAGCGTTCCGCAGGGTTGAGTTGACATACGAACCGACGATGCCCGGGTTCGCTTTCCTTGCATCTGTGAAATAGGCGCTCGTCGGCACCTGGGTCGGATCATAGTCCCAAAGCAGCTGAATCGCATTGGGGCCGACACTTTCCTCAACCTGCATGCGGACATTGTACACACCCTTTTTCAGC
>JAYVNW010000144.1:0-2069 GCA_043758225.1 Candidatus Kuenenia sp.
CTGCCGAATAAGATTGCACCTCGCGCGACATCACCAGTCAATCCCAGTGCCGGGCGAAAAGATTCCATCACGGCATTGCGGTCTGCGGATGTACCTGACGCAAAGACTTTTTCGAGACGTGCTTGTAGCGCAGCATCGCGAGTTGTGAGCAGTCGTTGTCGCATAGCAGCGTCGATTTCACCGGCCGCCACGGTGCCAGATTCCATCTGCGTCAACAATTCACTGGTCCACTCCGATCGGCTGGACAACGCGTTGAGGACCTGAGACCGAATGAGTGGCGAATGCGACGCCCAGCCGGCAAGCAGAATATTGGCAATGGAATCTTTCTTTTGCTGCCCCAGATGCCGGATTGCAGCTTCCTGAACGGCAGGCGGCGTTTGTGGAGTCAACATGTTTCGCAGCGTAGCGTCGTCTTCCGGATGATCGTGATCGCGCAGGAGCAACGGAATTGCGGCGACTCGGCGAAGTTCATCTTCAGAAGGATCGGACACCATGCGTCGAGCGATCTCAAACGCCGTCGCGAACCGTTCCTTTTCCTCTTTGATGGCAAAGTGATCCGAAATTTTCCAGCCGCGACTATTCAAACGATCAAGCATTTTCGCAAAGCTCTTCATCTGCCATGCCTGCAGCCTATCGTTGGATTCATCGGCTGTCAGCAACAACAGGCGTTCGAGATCAGCATCGTTGGCGATTGATGCGGCCTGCTCAAACAAGACGCTGGTCAGTTCATCACGGTCGCTCGCAGTGAAGCCTGGCATCTTTGTGACGTCAGGTTCCAAAGTTGACGCTTCTTCCTGAACGATACTGCCAAATCGATCGATCGTATTGTTAATATTGCCGGCGTTCAATGAGCTCATCACGGCAGCTCGCAGATATGGATCTATGTCCTTACGCAAAAGATCACCAAGAATTGTCGCGGCAGCAACGTCGTTCGATTCCCCGGCCACGCACGCCAGTTCCAGTCGCACCTTGGCGTTGGGATCATCGATCAGCGTCACCAGAGCATTCAACGGCACTTTCGCCTTCGCTGCCAGGCGAACCGCCCAGCGACGGACACCCGGGTGCGAATCGCGGAGAGCGGATTCGACAACGTCGGCCGACAACTCACCGCGACCCTCAAGCGTACACAGTGCATGCAATCTTGCCGTCGGTCGTGTTCCGCTGGTAGCCATCGCCGTAAGTAGTACCACAGCTGATTCATCTCGTCCGGAGACCAGCAGCCGTTGAGCCGTATCACGCCGCCAGCCATTTGGGCTTTCGAGTTCAGCGACAAGTTCTGCGTTCGAATGCTCGTTCAAATGATATACGAGTCGTACTCTGCGATTTGGATTTTCAGGAAGCGGCGGCGTATAACCCTTCGGCACGATGCGGTAGATCCGACCTCGATCATCACCGGACCGAAAGAATGGTCGCAGCTCGTCCTGTCCTTCCTTCGGCAGCCAATGAGGATGTTCAATCATGTATCGATACATGTCCACAATCCACAGCGCGCCATCAGGGCCAGTTCGAACCATTACAGGGCGACACCATCGATCTTCTGACGCGAAGAAGTCCGTCTTCGCATCGACTTCTGCGGGATCACGTTCAAGTCGAAAACTGACTCCGTCGTCAATCAGCAAATTATGCTGCACGAGATTGCTGAATGGTTCACAGGTGAAGGTGTGTTGTGTTTCGAGACCACTGTAGGTCTTTTCTGCCGGAAAGGATTTCGCAACTTGTCCCGACTTGCGACCAGATCCGGGTTGATCGAAGGACAACGCGACGTCGTTGAGCGGACTTTCGCCATTGGGTCCGCCTTCGGCGGAAGTCCCGCCCGGTAGGCGGGAACTACCAAACAACAACTCATCCAAATACACGATCCCAGAACACGCCGACGTATAACGTCCAGACTGCTCAAAGCTGTGAAACCGTTTCTCGGGCGGAGCGGCCGAAAACACGGGAGGATTCGACAGCGTCATGAGTCGGCGAGGATCCGGCGGTGCGAAATTCAGATTGCGGCGAATGTACGGATCTTCGAGCACATAATGCCAGAGCGGATAACTGTTCTGTTCGCCGAACCAGTTGCCCCA
>JAYVNW010000145.1:0-2281 GCA_043758225.1 Candidatus Kuenenia sp.
CATATGCATGGCAGATATTCCAAATGGGTGAGTTCAAAATGGATCTCGCCATTTTAAGCACAAGACTCACCATTTGTCGCGTGACGAGCCAGACATGTCGATCATCGACGTCGCAGGCTGAGTCTCCGTTCTTCAGCACATCAAAGGGTTCATTAAAACGGAGTTGATCAACGGCATCAAGTAGCTCGACGAACTCAACATGCGCGAAACGCGATGCAGGTATTCATCGGAGATATAACCGAACCACGTGACCGCCCGGCATTGCTGATCGACGTTTCCATTATCGCTTAGGGCCAACCTTCAGTCTTGGCACTGTCAAGAGTGATGTGTGTTTGCGGGCAAGGAGCAGACCATAGAGTTCCCGCCCGAGACTCAAATCTGCGACGATCCGTTCGCCGTTGGGCAAAGCCCGGACCACGAGGTCCAGCTTCCAATTGCCATCCGAACGGATCTTGGAAGCGATCGAAATGAACTCATCATCAAGTGGTTCCTGAACCATACGGTATCGTTCTCGATAGGGCTGCGCGACGGATTCGTGATACAACTGTTCGCATTTCACAAAGAGGCGTTTGACCTCTGATTCGGGCTGCAGTTCGCCGAGCGACCGGAGGTCCGCTGTGACTTTGACAAGCTCAACCCATACCCGATCAGGCACGTCAGCCGACTCTTTACTGGGAGTGTCTTCGACCGGCGATTCTTTAACGTCGCCGCGATAGCTCTCGATTGCGACCCTTTCCAAATCGGGTTCAGCGCGAACCCTTAGATGAAAATTACCCAACAGTTCATCAGGCTTCATAGCCGGAAACTGGATACGGGTGCTCCCATCAACGTCTCGACGGGCACCCAACGGATTCAGCAAGGCTTCTATTTCGTCATCCGTCGCATCGCATTCGATCATTCCGTTCACTCGGATCTGGCCGTCTGATTCTGTGAGCGATGCCAGACCGCCTGCTATCGCGCCACGATCGATCTGACGGCTGATCGCTTTAGCAGCTAATGTTTCGGACCATTGAGAATTCTTGAGCGTGGCGTGAAGGAGAGACTTGACCTGTTCTGGTATTCCGATGTTGATTGCGGTGGACCACAGCGGATTTTCTGGTCGAGCATATGTGAAAGCTCCACCTCGACTGAGCTGGCGCACGAGTTGCGAAAGTTCCGAATCCGGTCGGATGGCGAGACTAACATGACCGTGAAACCCCGCAGTCAGATCCCCCGAACGCTTGCCAGCCCAAACTTCCTCAATGTCCGCAAAAACACGTTGCGTCAGTTCGATACGTAAATCACTCAATGATCGGCGAGTGGTGTAGTCGCCGTCGGTTTCGGCGTCGCGTTTCTGCAATGCAACGGTGGAGTGGAGCCAAATCGCCTGAAGGAACTTAGATTTATAAGACTCTGGAATCTTCGTTGGCCTTGCATAGAAACACCAATCGTAACCAGCACTCTTTTCAACAATGCCGGACAACTGATCGAACGGAGTAGAGAATGCATTAGAGCCCCAAGTCACGATTCCGTTACCGTAGGAAAAATGGGAATCCATCCATTTCACCGTCGCACCGCTTGGACGCTGTTCCCCTGGCCCCGGAACGGTCATCAGAACATTATTTCCCGCTCGTGTTACCTGGACCGCGCTTCCACGCTTTGCAGCATGCCCTTTGAGAAACTCATCGAACACTTCTGGTGTATTGACGGTCCGAAACCGAACTTGCCCCTGCTCGCCGCGCTGGTTCAACATATATAGCATGCCGCCGGTCGGCATGAATTTCGGTGGATCATTGAATTTGACAAAATCATTCCCATTGCTCAGCCGAGCGATGAGAGCATCGTCAATTGGTACTACAAACCCGTCCGGAAGAAATTCATTTAGTAACAGTAGATGATCAAGTTTTTGCTCCGGAGTTCCACCCAAGTCGTCGAAAATCACGTACATCGGAGCAAAGGATTGATCCGAGGTCTGTGGCAGGAAAACCATTAGGGAAACGAGTATCGAAAGGACTGCCATTTTGGAAACCTTTGAGTCTTGGATCAATTCGGGCTGCGGACACTAGGCGTGAATTGATCCTCTAGTGGCCATGAAGCCGTGTGAGCCTCATGACCACACTCGCGGAACAAGAACTCCTGGACACGCTCTTCAACAAGTACCCGCGAAGGAACTCACGTGCCAAAGCTCAGCCTCATTCTTCTGCCAGGGCAATCGCACGTTAGGTTGTGGAAAAGGCGGACCAAATCTTGTCGAGCACGGTCTCATCCCATCCTGCACGAAGGCGCTTACCGCGAATGTTCT
>JAYVNW010000146.1:0-8890 GCA_043758225.1 Candidatus Kuenenia sp.
AACGACTGATGATTTCTGGTATCCGTCCGGATTCAGTTGCGGCGTGGACATGAAACGTTCGGTATAGATCGTGTCGTAGTTCGCCCAATCCGTCACCGGAGCGCCTGCGATGCCGGCACAGATTTTGTCGGTGTGGGTCATCGCGTAGGACGTAAAATAACCCCCGTAACTGTGTCCGCTCAAGCCGATGCGTTTGGCATCGACCCACGATTGATTTTGCAGCCAGGCACTCAGCGACTCAAGATCCCTTGTTTCTTCAACACCCAGCTGTTTATATGCCGGCCATGCACTTTTGGCACCATAACCACTCGCCGTACGTGGATCCCAGATGACGACAACGATGCCGAGATTTGCCAACAAGTGATCCGGCATGCGATTGGCCCAGGCGTTTTTGACCTGCGGATGATGTGGGCCACCGTAAGTTCGCAGCCACACCGGATACTTTAGATTGGCATCAAAATCCGGAGGCAGGACGAAGATAGCCTGTGTCGTCGAACCATCGGCCATCGGAACATCTCGCAGTTCCGTAGTGCCGAATGTGTACTTGTCACGCGGCACCGTGACCGGTTCCGACAAGACCCGCAATTCAACACCGTCCGAATTGCGTACGACAACCCTGGCTGGTTGGTGGAGACTGCTGTATGAATCCACAGAATAGCTGCCGTAATCACTGACGTTCGCGACATGCATGGCGTCTTCAGGAGTCAGACGCGTGACCTCACCAGTTCCGAGCGAAACGCGATACAGGTTCTCAGCAATATGCGAATCTTTCGTCCCTGTCACGAAGACGTGCTCCTCATGAGCATCAACCGTGTGCAGCGTTCTCACTTCCCACTCGCCGCTGGTCACGGCATTCATCTGTTTACCATCCGACGATACGCGATAAAGATGCCGCCAGCCGGTGTGTTCGCTGAAGAACAGGAAACTACCATCGGATAAAAACTTAATATCCAGCGGATTGTCGACCCATGCACTCGTTTCATCACGCAGCAGCTTGATACTTGTTGCAGTTTGATGTGAAGTTGTTGGCAGTGATGCGACACACACATCCAGCCAAGTCTGAATACGATTTTGAGCGTACCAGTAAACACCGGCGCTTTTCGGCAACCAGTTGACGTGAGCGATGATCAGATCGGTGCCGCAGTATGCGGATGTATCAATCCATGTGGTTTCACCGCCAGCCATTGAAACAACACCAAGCCGCACGGTTGGATTTGCATCGCCGGCCTTTGGATACGATTCCGTTTCGAACATTTGCTCAACGGTAGTGTGAGCCGCGATCTGAAACGCTGGCACATCCGTATCGTTGAATTGCTGATACACCAACTTCGTCCCATCGGGACTCCAGCGATACGCTTGCCAATTGCGTGCGTAGACTTCTTCAAAATACACCCAATCGGCTTTGGCATTCCGCACGGCACCTGCGGCGTCGTGCGTCAATTGGCGGACAACTTTTGCTTCAAAATCCGCGACCCACAATTCATTCTTTCGAACAAATGCAAAACCGGAACCAGTGGGGCTGAGAGACGTCAATTCCACATCGGCCGGCACGCGTTCGACGACGGCGATCTCTGTGCCGTCCAGGCGACTGCGAATCAATCGCTCGCCTGTGCGAAAGACTACAATTCGTTGCGAGGGCAGAAATTCGGTCCACGCTCCACTCGCCAGACGCTCAGCATCCGATTCAGAAATACCTGTCATCTGCGACAGACGCTGCTTCAGCAAATCCACATCATACCATGGACTCGCATCGCCGGTCTTTGCCGAGACTTTTTCCCAGCCACTGCTTTTGCGTTGAATGTAGAATTCATCGTCGAGCCACGTGATCCGTGTCGGCGAAAACGCTCCCATCGAAATTCGCTTGTTGCCGTAAACGTGATCATAAGTGATCGGTTCGCGTGTCCCGTGTTCAACAGGACTGGCTGCGTCCTGATTCGCCTCCGGCGGCACTGTCGGTTCCGTTCGATTCTGTGCCGCCGTCATGGGAGCCGAAGCGAGCATTGCCAAGATAGCCGCCAACTCACACAACAAAAACGAATGGTCCCCGGAGTTCTGATTACTCATCGATGCCTCTGGGGCTGGTGTTGTCTCAATGGCAAAGCCTGTTTACAGAGGCGAGCGGGGGACGAGAATTCCCTGTTGTATTGCGAATGACCAAAAGATAGGGTCACTAAGAGCCTTCGATCTTTTTCAATGTCGTCACAGCTGCTTCGTGAGTGTGCGCCATTTCGATCGGATTCTGTATGGGCCCAACGGCCTGCGCTTCCAATGAATCCGCTCGACCGTCCCAGAACTGCGCGTCGCTGAGGATACGGTTGAAGCTGACCGGTGAATTTCGTCCGCCCTTTTGAGATCGAACACCAATGCCGGTCGCTGTATGCCGCGAAAATCCTTCTTGCGGATGATGACACGATGCACAACTGACGGTGTTATCTGACGAAAGTCGAGTGTCAAAATACAGCTGACGCCCCAGTTCAATTTTCGCCCGTGTCAGAGGATTCTTTTCGAGCCCCTTCATTTGGCTCTCACCCAGATTCAGGCCAAGCGGAAGCTTCATTGTCAGAACTTTGTGATTTTCAGGCATCGACAACCAACTATTGATTTGTTCGTTGGTCAACGGCCCGATTCCCGGGATTTCCGCAACCCGCAACTCTTTGCCCAGATCCAAAACCGCGTCCTGCGCGGAAACAGCACCGGCCGTTGCCGCCATCAAGAAAAGTGCCACTAGAACACGGGGCCGTGAATATAGTTTCAGCACTTTTGCTCACACTTTCTGAATAGTTGAACATTGTCACTTTCGAAGACTACCGAATGATTGTAGGCAAGTTTCTGAATAATTCCAGGCGTGGACAGATTGCACAATAACGCCATCGCGCAGTCGGGAATGATGCCATCAAAGGCAATCGTTCGCAAGAGCCGAACGCGCTAGCGTCGGGCCTTTCGCAGTCGCACGCCGTTAAAGCCGCAGCCCGAGGCTAGCGCCTGCGGCTAACACGATGACCAGATGGCCGCGAATGAATCGCACCCATCGCGCTCACCTTGATGCACGCGGAACTTGCGGTTTCTATATTTCGAGCTTCGCGGCGCTGCGGAGAAGCGTGGCTCTTCTGGCACTCTTCAATTGGATTCGAACACCACAGTGCCGGTGCCTGTAAAAAGCAGTGCCGCGCGAATGCAACTAGCGGTAAGGCGCGATTTTAGTAACCACAGCGGGTCGATTATTGAACAAAACTCGGTCTCCCGATCGTAGATCACAAACCCGCTTGCGGTCATCGAAAGGCTGAAGGCAGGTCATTTCGGGACGCCAGACAAATTCCGAAACGATGTCGAGCGTCACGATCCACATTGTTTCCGATTCTGATTGCATGAGTCACCCTACAAGGTTGTGTCTGACAAGTTATCGCACGAGATTAGTTGTGCGATATCTACTGCGCACAAGTGCGCCATCGACAAACTGCTGCCAAACGTAGTCGCCTCTGTGCGTCTGATGTGCACATCGGAAACGTTCGCGGAGAAATCCTTCGATAACAATTAAAGATTCGCGAATGCTCTTCTACATCGCATCAGCCGCCTCGCTCTTCCAACATCACCGCAGGTTGCATTGCAGGCAAATTGAGGATCTCGGCTGCGCGGGTTTCTGTTTCGAAGATGGCTACCGTGGGCTTGCGAAACATCCAGCCGCCGACTTCGCCGGGGTTGATGAAGACTCGCCCGTGTCGATCCGTGGCGATGCTGGGGCGATGCGTGTGACCGAATACAACCACGTCTGAACCTTCGATCACTTCTCGCAGGCCATCCAGTTGATGAGCCATCAGGAATTTGACTCCATCGCGTGATTTCCAGCACATCGGCGGATGGCCGAGAGTTCCGACAATCTTCATTCCGCCAGCAATGCCAATCTGATTGCCATCATTGTCACCATAACACGCAATCACGGGACACGTGAACCGGCGCATCGAGGGCACAACAAGCGGCGACACAAAATCTCCCGCCAGCAGAATTGCTGAACATTCAAGGGCATTGAACAGGCCAATGGCATGCCGTAAATTGTCCACATTGTCGTGAATATCGGCCATGATCCCGATGCGCATTTTCTGGGTTCTCGGAGGTGTTGAGACTTAAATCAGCGTCCGGACATGCTAACAAGGGCTGAGAGCCCTTGACCCAAAGGAGCCTCCCGGCTCGTTGACATTAGCCGCTCACGTTGTTCGCTTCCCGAAAGATGCACGCACCGTGCGCGCCAGAAACAGAGTTAGACTCTAACGTGGCCTTCGAAACTCCTCAATCTGCACGGCCTCGACAAAAATCAAAATTTATGGCCTGTCGGATTGTTGGAAGGTTGTCTGATCCGTGAGAATGCGTAGTGCGTTCTATACGCTCAACATTCAGCAGATTCACCGATTCACTTTTCACACACTTCGCATCAGACGACAGGACAGCAACATGATCATTGGAAAGCTCTGGGGCAGTTTTCGGGCTCAGATGAACAAGCTGGCAAACTTTTTCTGGACCGCCGACCCGATCGCGCAGATGCAGTACGAATACGACCAGGCCGTGGATCAATTGAAAGGCGGCCGCGAAGGACTCGCTCAGTACCGCGCCCTGGTTGAAAAAGTGTCTCAGCAGGCCAATGCGGAAAAAGCTCGCGTTGCTCAGCTGGAAGGTCGAGTTAAAGCGTATCTGCAAGCTGGTGACCGCGATACGGCGGCCAAGTTCGCTCTGGATCTGCAAAAAGCCAAGGAGAGCCTGGCCGACAAAATATCGCAGATGCACATGCACGAGACGTCTTATGAAAACAACGTCATGAAGATCAAGAACGCCACCAAAAAGGTGGGCGAGATCAAAGATAAAATGCAGAAGTATGACGCCGAACTCAAGATGAGCCGCGCGGAAGCGGAAATGGCGGAACTTACTGGCTCTTTGAACTTCGACATCACTACTGACATGGGTCAGATTGAACAAGTACTACAGGATCAGATCAACAAGAACCGCGCCAAGGTTCGTGTTGCGGCGGACTTGTCCGAACAAGGCGTTGACGACATCCTGCGCGAGACGGCCGCCGAAGGTGCGATGGCGGAAGATGCTTTGAAGCAATTTGAAGCTGAAATGGGGTATTTGACTCCCGGCACTGCAAAAGTGTCGCAGGAAGAAAAACAGCTCGGACCACAAACAACGAAAGAAACGAATTAATCCAAGGGGCGTCGTTGGACAGCGCGACTTTCGGATGAAATGCAAACGCTAGCATCGGGTTTTTCGTTGTCAAAACACTGTTTCCACATGCGTGTAGTAGCCAACAGGAGTCTCACGCTTCTGTTCATTGCTTCCCGCTAAGTAAGATGCGTTGAGTTGAGTCATTGTAGGGCAGTGGCGTTGCTGTCGGCAAACCCAACGTGATCCTGACCACCGGACTTCGATCGGCAAATACCATCACTTTGCTGACTCACTCGCCAATCCTGCAGATGAACTCCGACACTTCCACGCCAATCCGACTTGTTTCGCCCCATGAGCCGCGACGAAGAAATGTTTGCCGTCATTCATCTTCGCTCGGCAGATCATCCGGGCTCGGTCGTCAATCGACGTACAGAGAATGTGGCGACTGATCGACTCGCAAGGATGTGAGCCGATTTGATGTCCGGGAACAATGCAATGCTGCGAATCTGTTTGTTGTTGAGTCTGTTTCTCGTGGCCACGGCTGGATGCAAGTCCAGCAGCGTGATCAGGCTGCGTGATCGAACCGCGCAGAAGTACGAGCCTGCGATTCCAGAGGCCGGAGTTGCGGCATCGAACGTCCCAGCGTCGAAAGATTCGAACCACAAAGTTGTCATAGACCAGTCATCGGACCAATCTCACATCCAGCAGGTTTCCAGTGAAATCAGTTTTACTGACGAAACGCCTGCAGCGAAAGAAGCCGCCGGCACAACTTCACAGAATGCAGCACAACGCTTGACACTCTCGGAAAGCATTTCGCTGGCGTTATCTCAAAATCCTGATCTCATCGCGTTGCGTCAAAATGAAGACGTCAGCGTCGGTGCGCTGGGTGTAGCGCAGACCTATCCGTTCAACCCTTTCGTTCAGGTGCAGGCAACGCCGTATCAGCATTCGCAAAATGGTCAGGCCGGGACTACGTATCACTATGTTTTACTGATGCAGACGATTCAACTCGCGCACCAGCAACAATACCGCGAACAAAGCGCGGCGAGTGCACTGAACAGTATGCGATGGAATATTCATCAGGCAGAACTGCAAACGCTGGCCACTACCGAACGCCTGTACTTCACGGCGCTCTATCAACGTGGAATCATGCAACTGGCGGAAGTCAACGACCAAAACAATCGCCAGGTTCTGCGCATCTTGGAAAAGCAGTTGCAAGCCGGTGAAGCCACTGCAGCCAACTTCGAAATAGTGCGCATCGATCGGCAATCCACACTTCAGCAACTGCAATTGGCATCCGCGAATTACCAAACCGCTGTGCGAGATCTGGCGCGACACATCGGCGTTTCACCACAGAACCTGCAAAGCCTGAGCGGCAGTCTGGATCAAATTGAGTGGCAAATTCCCGGCGGTGGCAGCGGAATGTCTGTCTCGGCAATCGATTCTGATCTGAGCATCGCTGCCGCAGACGCTCGAAGCGGTGTGGTGTCCTGGGCGTCTTCGCGGCCCGATGTGATGGCGGCTCGTTCTGACATCGATGTCGCGCGATCAAATCTGAATCTGGCATCAGCGGCGAAAACTCCTGATCTGCAAATCGGCCCCTACTATCAAACCACTGCCGACGGCACGAATTTTCTGGGGTTTCGAGGTCAGGTAGATCTGCCAGTCATCAACACGGGTGTACCACTTGAACGCCAGCGATGTGCCGAACATCGGCAGCGATACATTGTGTGGCAGCAAGCCCAGCGTCGAGCTGAGCTGGAGGCCGAGGCAGCGTTTGACCGGTATCACACGGCTTTGATGGCTGTCACATCAGATTCGAATACTGTTCCGGCGAACATGCCGGCAGCCCTGGAAGGTCTGGAGCGTCAGTTTATGGAAGGCGAAGTCGATGTCACTCGCGTCGTTCAGGCGCGCAGTAGTATCATTCAAACTCACCGAGCCAGCTTGGATTTGCTGAATGAGGTCGCTCAGTCAGCAGCGGCATTGACGGCCGCCACCGGAATCCCGGTCGAGAATATATTTACAATAACGATCGAGTAGCATGGAGTTGGAATAATGCGACTAGTCACGATTTTCGCATTGACCCTGTCTACTACGAGTGTCGCTTTCGCATCGATTGATGAAGCCATTGTCCGTAAGGATCTATCGGCAAACGAATTGTCAGTCTACGTTGAGCAACTGACTTCAAACGGGCAGATCATCGTCGATCTGAATGTGCGCATTGTCGAACGTCGCGCTGTTTTTGATGTTGCCTCGCAAGTCAACGAAGAGAAGCAGCCATGGCTGATTCAGGTGAACATCTCCGACAAGGAATTTCGCGAGTCATCGAAACGCTACAAGAGTGATGGATTCAAGAATACCGCCCATCGAATCATTCCGAATGGTCGCGAAAAACTTCACTCGACGATCTGGGTCCAGAAGGTCAAAACAGCGACTTTATTGAAGTTACCGGATGGCCTTCCGCCAGTGACCGGCAATGTTGGAAAAGACTTAATTCCGCTCAATGATTTGCTGACAAAAACCCTTTCCCACAACAATATCCCGGGTGCGACGGTCGCAGTCACTCGCGACGGTAAAATTGTGTACGAACGTGGCTTCGGATTTTCTGACGTCGATAAAAAGACGCCCATGAACGCCAATTCGGTGATGCGAATTGCCAGCATCAGCAAACCGATCACTGCCATCGCCGTGCTTCTGTTGATGGAGGATGGCAAGCTAGAGCTGGATGATCCCGTCATCGATTACCTGGTCCGCGATAAAAAATTCACTTTGCCCAACGTTGCAGACGCTGGCTGGAGTCGCGTGACAATCCGGCACCTGCTTCAGCATTCAGGCGGATGGGATCGCGAGAAGTCAAAAGATCCAATGTTTGAATTGCTGGAAATCACTCGTACATTGGATTTAAAAAAGACTGCTCGAATTCCGGATATCATCAATTATCAGTTGTCTCGATCGATGGATTTTGAGCCCGGCAGCAGTTACGCATATTCAAACTTCGGCTACTGTCTGCTTGGTCGTGTCATTGAAGCAGCCAGCGGTCAGTCGTATGAGATGTTTGTTACTGAACGGATTCTTCAGCCGTGCGGCATGACACAAACGCGGTTAGGAAAAACCAGACTTAACGATCGGGCCGATGATGAAGTGAATTACTACATGCAAAAAATCAAAATGTATCCGGCGATCTGGGATGTCGCTCCGGGGAATAAGTCAGGCAAGTTTGAATCCGTGGCAGGACCTTATGGTCATTGGGATCTGGAGGTATTCGATTCACACGGCGGCTGGACATCAACAGCTTCTGACCTCGTGCGTTTCGCTGTTGCGATAGACTCAAAAACAAAGCCTCTGATCCGTTCCGAGAGCCTGATGCTTTTGAAGTCCCGGCCAGCGTTTGGTGCGCCGGACGATTTGACATGGTATGGATTCGGTTGGAACGCGCGTTCCATCAACAGAAGCGATAACATCAGTCTTTGGCATACAGGTTTGATTGCTGGCACATCGACGATTCTTGTCAAACGCTCGGACAACCTCACATGGGCTGTGCTGTTCAACGTGAATGACACAAAAGACGGCGAGACCTGTTCGACACTCATTGACAGCCCGATGCATACCGCTGTGGATCAATCGATTCCGTTACTCTCCACCAGCGATGAAAAGAACGCAGCCCCCGGACAGCCGGACGACGACGATGAACGATCGTCGCTCCTTCAATGAAACCTCGTCGGCTGAGACTTTGCCA
>JAYVNW010000147.1:0-9394 GCA_043758225.1 Candidatus Kuenenia sp.
TCCGTTCTTGATGTCGCCGGCTGATACGAACCAGGTCGAAGCCCATCTCTATGTCGGGCTCATTCCATTGGGACTCGTCTTTTGTTTGCTGCAGTATTCAGTGCGACGACGATTACAGGATACGAACTGGCAGATCTGGATATTATTATCAGGTATCGCAGTGATCTATGGGTTTGGTTGGTTGGTACCTGTGATGAAACACGTGCCAGGATTTGGTTTCTTTTTGGGACCAGCTCGGTACACGATCATCACAACGATGGGATTGGCCATCGTCGCGGGATTAGTGCTTGATTCTTTGCTGCGACGAAAATCATCCAGTATGCAATTTGTAATCACGGCACTCATCGCGGCGATTACTCTGCCTGATCTACTGGCATCCGGCGACGCTCCGGTTTGCGACGCTCAAATTGTGCCGACCCCGCCGATCGCCGGATTGCCGGAAAGCTGGATCGCCGCCGAAGTGGCCAAGGAACCCGGCGCTCGATTGCTGGCCCCGGGGCCGAATGTCGGGAATCTGTTTGGCGTGAGCTGTGTGCCGCAATATCTGGGACTCGGTCCTGCCGAGTACTTTCAAGACGACGCTTCGTTCGACACGATTCCGGTTGATGCGGATTCCGAGTTTCCGGTGAACGCCGAAGTTCTGCGAATGCGGGATCGCGGTATCACACATCTTCTGACTCAGGAAGCCATTGCTAAACGATCGCCGGATCTTGACCTGGTCGCCGCCGCGCCAGATAGTTTTCTCAATCGCGTCTGGGCGCGTGGGAATGCGGCGTGTTATCTGTATCGACTGATCTCAGCAACAGGGCGAATCGTCGCTGAGCCAAAATCGGCTCTGACTTCGATCACGTGGGTTGAACGGCGTCCGTCGCGACAGGTCTTCACGGTGGCACTGTCCAAAAATGCTGTTGTCACCGCGAACGAATTGATGTTCCCTGGCTGGCAGGTGAAGGTCGATGAGGCTGACGCAGTCGCGACGTCGTCCCGCGGATTTCGTCGCAGTGTTCAGGTTTCTGCGGGACAACACACGATCGAATGGACCTTTCGTCCTCGCAGTTTTGTGCTGGGGGCAGTGGTTAGTGGTATGATGCTGATTGCAGTCTGTGTCTTTGGTTTTAGTTCACGACGTTGAGCAACGGGAGTTCCACAATGAAGGCTGCAATCATCACGACAACCGGCGCACCGGAGGTTATTCAGTGGGCCGAAATGCCTGTGCCTGCTATCGACAAATCACAGGTTCTGATTCGAACTGAAGCTGTCGCCGTTAACCCAATTGATACCTACATTCGATCGGGCATTGTCAAGGCGGCTCTGCCAAAACCGTACATCATCGGTTGTGATATCGCTGGAGTTGTCGAAGCGGTTGGTCCGGGCGTGGAACGATTTAGAGTCGGCGATCGGGTGTGGGGCAGTAATCAGGGATTGGCAGGGCGACAGGGATCATTCGCTGAACTCTGCGCCATCAATGAACAGTGGTTGTATCCGATTCCTGAAGACGTCCCCAGTGACTTTGCGGCCGCCGGTGCGCTCGTCGGGATCACGGCACATCTTGGGCTTTTTCTACACGGTGGATTAAAAGCCGGCGAAGTGGTCTTTGTGAATGGCGGCACAGGCGGAGTTGGTTCGGCAGTGGTGCAACTGGCAAAAGCCGCAGGTGCGACGGTGATCACGACGGCGGGTTCGCCGGATAAAGCGGCAGAATGTTTGCGTCTTGGGGCGGCTCACGTGATCGAGTATCGGACTCAAGACATTGACCAGCGATTTACAGACATCACAGCATCCACCGGACCTATTCATCTCTGGTTTGAAACACAGCGCACGCCAACTCTGGATCGCACTATTTCACTTATGGCACCGCGTGGCAGAATCATTCTGATGGCAGGACGTGATTCGCGGCCGGAGTTTCCAGTTGGTCCGTTCTATGTCAAAGATCTCCGCGCAATTGGGTTTGCGATGTTTAACGCGTCACCGGTGGAGCAGCGGGTGTCAGCGATTGAGCTGAACAGGATGCTGGCTGATGTAAGTTACAAGCCACTCATCGGAGTGACGCTGCCAATGTCGGAGGCAGCAACAGCTCATCAGCTACAGGAAGAGAATACTTTGAAATCTGCCGGCACGTTGTCTGGGAAGATTGTGCTGAAGCCATGATCTCCATCAATGAACTCACATTCACCTACGGCGATGGAACGTTTCGATTGCGGATTCCGCAGTTGACTCTGGAAGCCGGTCGGGCTGCCGTGATTGTGGGGCCGAGCGGATCAGGGAAAACGACGCTGCTGAATTTGATCGCCGGAATTCTGCCTGGGACTGGTGGCGAAATCACGGTTGGAAATACCGCTGTTCATCGATTGGGTGATGGCGCCCGCCGCTTGTTTCGGCTTATGAATGTCGGCCAGGTCTTTCAGGATTTTCAATTGATTGACTACCTGAATGTACTTGATAACGTGCTGTTGCCGTGTCGCATTCACCCTTCCGTGGCGATCACAGCGACTCTTCGCGAACGCGCACGTCTACTCTTGAACAGTGTTGAGATGTCAAAATTTGAGAGACGTTCGGTGACGCGTCTGTCTCAAGGCGAACGGCAACGAGTTGCAATCTGTCGAGCGTTATTGCTGTCGCCTCAGATTGTGCTGGCCGATGAACCGACTGGAAACCTTGATCCAGTCAATGCCGAACGTATCGTGCGTCTGTTGTTGGCTGAGGCACAGCGTTCCAGTGCGACGTTGATTATGGTGACACATGATCATTCGCTGTTGCCGCATTTTGATCGAGTCATTCCGTTTGCTCAGTTTCTGGAACACATCAGTGATGAACCATTTCTCCGCCGTCAAACAAAGGGCGGTACATGAAGAACTCCCTGTATCTTGCTTGGAAATCACTGCTGTGGCATCGAGGCCGCTCGATCACGATTCTACTGAGTCTGGCCATCACGATCTGGCTGCCGGTTACCGTCCGTCTGATATTCGATCAGTTTCGCCGTGAAATTTCCGAACGCGCGAATGCGACGCCGCTTGTTTTGGGCGCGAAAGGTAGTCGTATCGACCTGGCGCTGCACGCGCTCTACCTTGAATCGCTGCCACCCGCTGATACAACGATGGCCGAAGTGAATTCGATCGATGACCTTTCGACGTCGAATGCTCCGGCCTTTGCGATTCCACTGCACGTTCGATATCGCACGCAGTCACGCCCCGGCATTGAAGGCGCTGTCATCGTCGGCACGTCGCCGGAGTACTTTGAATTCCGTCGTTTGAAAATCGCCGATGGGCAGATGATCTCGCTATTGGGGGACTGCGTTGTCGGCAGCAATGTGGCAAACCGAATGTTGCTGCGGCCCGGTGATTCGATTCTTTCGGCACCGCGCAATGCATTCAATCTGGCCGGTGATTATCCATTGAAGATGAAGGTGGTCGGTGTTCTGTCGCAATCACATTCTCCAGATGACGATGCAGTCTTTACGGATGTACGTACAACGTGGGTGATCGACGGCATCGGACACGGACATCAGGAGTTGAATACACAGACGGATTCACAACTCCTGCTGAAAAATGATTCTGCTTCGAGTTCCTTGACAGCAAACGCAGCCGTATTACCGTTCACCGAAATTACAAAGGACAATATTGATTCCTTCCATTTTCACGGCGATCCCGAATCGTTTCCGCTGACAGCGATTATTGCCGTCCCGGAGACCGATAAGGCTCGCACGCAAATCCTTGGTCGATACTCGTCGTCACAGGCGACTGCTCAGTGTTTGAAGCCACCGGAAGTTATCGATGAACTACTCAGTATTGTGTTTCGAATCGAACAGCTGGCCTGGTTTTGTTCAATTGCTGCTGGAGTTGTCACGTGCCTGCTTTTGGGCCTTGTGGTCAATCTTTCCATGCGTCTTCGAGCAACCGAAATGCAGACCATGTTTCGCCTGGGTTGCAGCCGCACGACAATCGCACTGCTGCATGGTGCAGAGATTTTATTGCTGCTGTTGTCAGCCACTGTTCTAGCCAGTGCTGCTGCATTGCTGACGCTTCGATTTGGTGCCAACATATTGAGATCATTGCTGTTTTGAAAACCATGTTATGGCTTCGGAGTCGCCGTTTCATTTATCCGATACAGCGGCAGCAGGCTCCCAGCGTCAGAGTGGCCTGCGCGGTCGAATACGGGCGTCCGCCATATCGGCCGCATTTTTCTTTTGGCACCAGACGCCGGACACTGAATGGGTCAAGCCCCGTCGCCAGATGGGTATTCATTCCACGTCGTTCGGCCGTGAAGTTCTGCTCGGAACTGCTCCTGTCATAAATGTCCAAATGACGTCCCAGCAAGGCGATCAATGCTGCCGCAACTACGGCGAAGCGGTTAACTTCAGCGGCCCAGGTTCGCAGCAACGCAACACGCTCTGGAATCGCTTAAAAATCATTTCTGATATCGATTTCCGCCGCCCTGCTGCATTTGCTGTTGAGCCTTTTCCATCGCTGCCTTTTGTTGCTCAGCATACTCCGCAGACTTTTGCTCACTCAGCTTCGGGTCATAATCGAGCACCTCATCTGCTGGTCCTCCGCAACCGATCATGAGTCCGGAAGTGAACAAAAAAATAACGATGGTTTGGATACGCTGAAAACGTCGCATGTCAGTCTCCGAATAAAACTCGAACGAAAGCGGAATTGGAAGATAAAATAGGCGTCAGATTTTGCAAGCCGGGCGCTTTCCAGACAACAATTTTTGATCGCCACACTTCACGGAAGAAATCGCCAGAAATACCACTTTGAGCAGATTTTGGAATCATATTGCTTGTGACGATAAAATCACTGTGCTACAGTACATGAATGGACAAATATTCTTGGAAACCACTTTCAGGAATTCAGGTTAAATTTGATTTGGATTCGGTCTCCATGCATGCGATTGCAGGAAGTAAGTTCGGAATTTTGCGTGTGGTGTTTGGTCCTTTCTATTTCTCTGTTCTTTAGGAGTTACACATGAAGCGTTGTGAAGAGAAAGTGCGGCGAGCGTTCACGCTCATTGAGCTGCTGGTGGTCATCGCTATTATTGCAGTCCTGATCGCACTTCTGTTGCCGGCGGTGCAGCAGGCGCGCGAGGCTGCTCGTCGTACGCAGTGCAAGAACAACCTGCATCAGCTGGGGCTGGCATTGCACAATTACCATGACGTGTTCAACACGTTTCAGTCTGGGACCGGTGGCACCGACAACGGTGGCGACACAAGCAACTGGAGTCGTCTCGGCGGTCTCCCGGCACTGTTGCCATACATCGAGCAACCTGCGATTTATCAGCAAATCATGGGTGGTGGTGTTCTTCCCGGCAACGCCACAAAATGGAACCCGAACGGCCCAGCGCCGTGGCGTGATGATTATTTGCCTTGGCGAAACAAGCTGAAGGCATTTCAGTGTCCATCAGAGAGCGCACGAGGTCCCGGCTGGCCTAACATCGGCCGCACGAACTATGCGTTCTGCTTCGGTGACTCGATTATTGAAAATAACCAGTCTGGAAACTGGAATTCTAACCGCCCAATCCGCGGTATGTTTGGTCTGTTTACCGCGTTCGGCTTCCGCGACATGACCGATGGGTCCAGCAACACGCTGCTGATGGGTGAGATCTGCGTTGCCGAGGAAAACAATCGTGCCGACTATAAAGGAAACGTTGTCGACTTCGATGCGTCTTCGAATCCGGCGCTCTGTTTAGCGAAGGTAGTTAATCAGCAGTATGCCGCAGGGCTTACAATGCGCCCATGGCGTGGGGACAGATGGTGTGAGGGTAATGCCTCGTCAACGGGATTCCTGACGATACTTCCGCCGAACAGCCCGAGCTGTTCGTCTGGCGGGGGCTGGGATGGCGGCTGGGGATTGTATTCGTCGACTAGCCGCCACACAGGTGGTGTGCAGGTTTTGTTGGGCGACGGATCTGCCAGATTCATCAGCGAGAACATCGATACTGGGAACAAGTCCGCTCCTGACCCGAACTCAAGCGGTGTAGGAAAAAGTCCTTACGGAGTGTGGGGAGGCCTTGGCACGCGTGGTCGTGGTGAGGTGTCTGGCGAGTTCTAACAGTTTTTAGCGATACGTTCACGCGTCTTTTCTGCCGGCGGCGGAGCAGTTTGCTCCTGCCGCCGGTCTGCTTTTGTTGGCATCCGTTGATTCATGCGACAGTCGCGAAGCATCCGTCGAATGATCCTCGCCGCCGCGGTCATACTGACGCTTGGCGCCTTTGCTGTTTATCGCTGGACAAGTCCCTCCGCCGCTTCCTTGCTCGACGACGCTCGCAAAGCGATGGACGCGAGTGACTACCAGAACGCCATCCTGCTGGCATCAGAATCTCTGAAGCTCAGAAGTGATTCGGTTGATGCTTTGCTTATCGCCGCAGAAGCAGCAGCAAAGCTAGGCGATTTGGAGCGGGGCCTCCAATACTGTTTGATGCTTCCCGAGGATGCCACGGGGTCAAAAGTTTTGGAAGCACTGAAGGAGGCAGGACAGCAAGCTATTCTTGCAGGCAGAGTTTCTGATGCCGAGCGCTTGTATCAGCGAGCGCTCAAGTTGGCGTCGGATGACCTGACGGTCCATCGGCGGCTATCAGCCATCTACCTTTCTGAATGTCGTCGTTGGGAATCGATCCCCCATCTGTTTGCGCTTGTGAAGGGGCGTGCATTCACACTGGAAGAACTTGCCTTTCTCGGTAACGTTGAAGAACTTTATGAAGCAGAGTCGATGCTGGACATGTTTGATGAAGCAGTGCCTGATGATCCCGGGCCGCTGATGGGCAGGGCCAGAATCCTCCTGTTCAAGAACTTTTCCCATGAGGGAGAGGCGTCGCTCAGACACATTATTGCGAATCGTCCCGCCCTGATTGAAGCCCACGCTCAACTGGGTGTCGTTCTTGTAAGTGAATCGAGATCCGAAGAGCTTCAGGAATGGGAATGCCGGCTTCCGCCGGGAGCAGATCTATACCCTGAAATCTGGTGGGTTCGCGGCACTCAGGCCCGCAGGCAAGGGGATTCGAAAGGGGCGATCCGCTGTGCCTGGGAAGCGTTGCGGCTTGATCCCAATCACATCGGAGCAGCCTATCAGCTCGCGCAGTTGCTGGCGTCCGAAGGCAAGGCTGAACAGGCTCGAAAATTCGCAGAACGGGCCGCGCTTCTGGAATCGCTGTGCCTGACAATTCACGATATCCTGCTCACTGACAAGACCGCAGAACGGATGCAAAGGGCCGCTGAGCTCTGTGAAAAACTTGGTCGTCCGTGGGAAGCGTGGGCGTGGCATGTCGCGATTGAAACATACCATCCCAGCGCCGTCAGGAAGGACGAGATTCAAAGGCTTCGGGTGAAACTCAACGAGAGCGTGCCTCAGACTCTCCCTGAGAGCAACCTTGCGTTTGCCATTGATTTGACCGCGTATCCAATTCCCAGGCTCGGGCCTGTAGCGCTGTCATCGCGGCCTCAAACCGATCAGCGGGGTTCTCGTGTCCGGTTTGAGGATCTTGCCTCTTCGATCGGTCTGCATTTTCGGTATGACAACGGATGTCCTGCGGATGGGCCGGAATTCATGATCTATCAGAGTATCGGCAGCGGAGTTGCTGTTGTGGATTTCGATCGTGACAACGCTCCGGATTTGTACTTTCCCCAATCGGGACCATGGCCTGTTCAGGCAGCGCGGGCGATCGACCGGATGTATCGCAATCGAGCTGGTCTCTGTCAGGATGTCACAGAGTCTGCGATCCCCGCAGATGCAGACCTTGGCTTTGGCGCAACTGTCGGGGACTGGAATGCCGATGGCATGGCGGACATCTACGTTGCTAACTTTGATGCCAATCGACTGCTGATGAACAACGGGGATGGCACATTCACTGATGTGACACTGTCAGCCGGAATCACCAATGTCGAGTGGACCGTGAGTTGTGCAATTGCCGATATTAACGGCGACGGACTTCCGGATCTTTATGACGTCAATAATTGTGACCGGCAGAAAGTTTTAGAGCACAAATGCTTCCGCTCAAACAGCGATAAAATCCGAAGCTGCATTCCGACAGAATTCTCTGCCTCCGAGGACATGCTGTACCTGAATCTGGGAGATGGTCGCTTTCAGGAAATGGGCCAGAAATCCGGAATCCACGCCGCTGAAGGACGAGGCTTAGGCATTGTGGTTGCGAACCTTGACCCTGAACCAGGGATCGATATTTTTGTCGCAAACGATATGACAGCCAATTTCCTGTTTTCAAATCGCACCTCGGCACCTGGGGCCTTGCCTCAGTTTGAACAGATAGGCGTCCTTTCCGGAATAGCATACGACTCTGACGGACGCCCACAGGCGTCGATGGGGGTCGCGGTCGATGACGCAAATGGTGACGGACTGATCGATCTGCTGGTGACAAACTTCTACAGCGAATCTAACACTCTGTATCAGCAGCAGCCTGGCGGTGGATACATCGACCAGACTCGAACCGCCAATCTCCGGGACGGGAGTGTAATGATGTTGAGTTGGGGGACTCAGTTCATTGACGCAGAACTGGACGGCAAGCCTGATCTTGTGGTTGTCAGTGGACACGTAGACGATTTTTCTGACGAAGACATCCCGTTCAGAATGAAGCCTCAGTTCTTCAGCAATCAGGGCGCGGAGTTTATAGAAATTTCGAGTGAATCACTTGGACCTTATTTTGAACATCCGCAGCTGGCTCGTGGTATGGCACGCCTTGATTGGGATCAGGATGGTCGCGAAGATGTCGTGATCGCACGCCTTCTCGAGCCTGCGGTTCTGCTGGCAAATCGGACGCCCGATCCTGGACATTGCCTTGGCGTGCGACTCGTGGGACGAAACGAGCGGGATGCAATTGGCAGCGAAGTTGAAATCAGGATTGGTGGTCAGTTCCTGCGAAAACAGCTGACGGCGGGTGATGGATTCGCTTCCAGCAACGAGAGGCGGCTGGTCTTTGGACTTGGAGGAGTCTCCCATGTTGATGAGATCGTTGTTCGCTGGCATGGCGGCAAAGAGCAGCTTTTCTCTGATGTTGATGCAGATCAGGAGCTCTTGTTGATCGAAGATCGGGAATCGCCGTATCAACTACCGGAGGGCCGGCAATGAGTACTGCGGAGGTCCCTCACGTTACAGCGTCTCTGCGTGTCCCGCGTCGCCATGCTGGTCGAAGGTGGACTTTTTGGCTGCTGTTCTTCGCGTCAATTGTGTTATTGGTCATGGCCGTTCGACCAGTTCAAATCTTTTATCATTCGGCCCGCGGAAAAGAGCTGCTTTCGAGTGGACAGGTGCAACCGGCTCTGGAGGAATTCCGGACATCACTCAAACTCGGTCCGGAGCGGGCCGAAACACATTTCTGGCTTGCAAGATGCTTCCGAAAACTCGGCCACATCGAGGAGGTCCGGCACCATCTCGACGAAGCGCTGCGGTTG
>JAYVNW010000148.1:0-5013 GCA_043758225.1 Candidatus Kuenenia sp.
AACTCGAAATTCCACCGAAACTCGGCTACGGTGCGCAAGGAGCTGGTGCCGCAGTTCCACCTAATGCCACATTGCATTTTCTGGTCGAATTGATCGACATCAAATAGTGTTTGCTTGATCCTTTGGTTGTAGAGCGAATGACTATCTGCAACTGAATGAACATTCAGCACAAAGAGTCCGCAGACCGATCTGGCTGCGGACTCATTTCAACTCTGGGCATGCCTGACAGAAGCGAACACACCCATGAATCGATTGTGTTGCCTAACACTCGCGTTGGTATTGTCGCCACTGGCAATTCTGCAATCTGCAGAATCGTCGGATAGTTCACGAAAGCCTGGACTGCCCAACATCGTCATTCTTTACGCGGATGATATGGGCTTTGGCGATTTGGGAGTGCAAAATTTATCGTCCAAAATCCCCACGCCCCATCTGGACGGACTCGCAGCCCAAGGCACTCGATTTACGGACGCACACAGTTCGTCGGGTGTTTGCACACCCAGCCGCTATGCGCTGCTGCATGGGAGATATCACTGGCGGAAGTTTCATAGCATTGTAAATTCGTTCGACCAGCCGATTCTTGATGCACAACGCACAACGTTGCCGGAGTTGTTAAAGACGAAAGGCTACAAGACAGCCTGTATCGGCAAATGGCATCTAGGCTGGGACTGGAATGCCATCAAAAATCCGGGTGCTGTCCCCACCCAGAAAGGCGCGAAGAGGGAAAGTGAATTCGCACCGAACGCATTTGCATGGAACAAGCCAATTCCGGGCGGCCCATTGTCGCATGGTTTCGACTACTACTTCGGAGACGACGTCCCGAACTTTCCTCCGTATGCGTGGTTCGAAAACGACCGCGTGATCACAGAACCAACGGTGCCGTTAAAGACGCCAAAACAAACGGCCGAAGGAGCGTGGGAGGCGCGGCCCGGCCCGGCGGTAAAGGACTGGGATTTTTGGGCGGTCATGCCGAAACTCACAGAGAAGACTATGGAGTGGATCGGTCAACAGAAGCAGGATGAACCGTTCTTCCTGTACTTCCCATTCACGTCGCCTCATGCGCCAATCGTGCCAACGGAAAAGTTTGTCGGCAAATCGAAGGCCGGGGGTTTTGGCGATTTCGTGACACAGACTGACGACACGGTGGGCCGTGTGCTGCAGGCATTGAAGGCTGGCGGCTTCGAAGAAAACACACTTGTGATCTTTTCAGCCGACAATGGTCCCGAGCATTACGCATACGATCGAACCAGGAACTTCGACCATCGCAGCATGGGGCCTCTGCGTGGCCTTAAGCGTGACATTTGGGAAGGTGGTCACCGAGTCCCATTCATCATTCGCTGGCCCGGCATGGTTTCTCCCGGCAAAGTCAACGATGGCCTTCTCAGTCAGATCGACGTCTTCGCGACGATTGCCGCGATCGTGGAGGCTGACATTCCTGAAGATTCCGGTGCAGACAGCTTCAATCAGTTGCCTTTCATCACGGGCGATTCCGACAGTGCGCGTGATACGTTAGTACACAACACAAACGCCAACGCCTATGCTCTTCGACACGGTGACTGGGTGCTCATCGCCGCTAAAACCGGTGGTGTCAGCAAGGTGCCTGAGTGGTTCGATCAGGCGAACGGCTATTCGACGAACACACTTCCCGGCGAGCTGTACAACCTCCGCGACGACCTTTCGCAACACCACAATCGGTACGCCGAACAGCCCGAGAAAGTTCAGGAACTCTCGACGCGACTGGAGCAGATCCGTGCTAGAGGACAAGTGCGGTAGCCCGTCATGCTGGATCAGTATCCTTCAACATTCGCGTAACATCGAACTTCAGGAGACTTTTTATGGTTTGCAGATCAATCGTGTTTGCTGCTGTTGTGTTGTTCGTTGAGCAAAGTCTGCCTGCGTCGCAGGAACCTAGTCCCACCGACGGCACATGGCATCCGGTGACCGCTGTGCTTGGCGGGCAGGAGTTTCCGAAGACTGTGCTTGACGGCATCGTGCTGAAACTTACTGGCGAACAGTATGCCGTCACTGTAAATGGAACGCCGGACAAAGGAACCTGCGTCGTGGATCGTTCGACCACGCCGCCACGCATGACAATCACGGGAAAAGTTGGTCCAAATCAGGGCAAAACTCTACTGGCAATCTTCGAAGTCACGAACAAAGAATTCCTGCGAGTCTGCTATGATCTCGATGGCAAAGAGTTTCCAAAAGAATTTAATGCTCCAAAGGGAACGACACATTACCTTGTTGATTACCGCAAAGAACTTCCCGCCGGTGCTGAACTGACAGGCCGTGTCCTGAGCGTTCCCGATAGCGACGTAATTGAACTTCAGACGGAAGACAAGAAGTCGTTTCGGGTTCGCCTGAACGGCATCGACGCTCCTGAGCCGGAGCAGTCCTTCGGAACGAAATCGAAGGACCATCTAACGAGCCTCGTTGATCAAAAGACCGTGCGAGTCGTCACGCATGGAGAAGACCGCACTGGCCAAATCATTGGCGACGTCTACTTCAAAGGCGATAAGTCAGCCGGCAGCGACGACGTTCATCTGAACGTAGACATGGTTGCGAATGGCTTCGCATGGCATTTCGTCCGCGTCGCCCCGGACAATAAAACTCTGGCCGAAAGTGAAAAACAAGCCCGCGACAAGAAAGCTGGTCTCTGGTCCGACGCAGATCCCGTCGCCCCCTGGGATTGGCGGAAGCAACAGACGGAAAAACAAAAAGAACAGAAGTAGGCGTGACTCGCGACCAATTTCCTGCCGCGAAGCTCTTGTGACAGACTCGACACCCGACAATCAGGCATCACTTACCGAAGACCGTGTTCACAGCATCATTGGTTCTGACGGAATCTCCAGGATGGTGGCAGCGTTTTATCGGCAGGTTCCCAATGACGCGATTCTGGGGCCGATGTATCCGCCTGACGATCTGGCTGGTACGGAAGAACGGTTGCGACAGTTTTTGATTTTTCGCTTCGGCGGACCACAGGACTATCTGCAGCACCGCGGCCATCCGAAACTCCGCCTGCGCCACGCTCCCTTCGCGATTGATCAACACGCCCGCGACCGTTGGATGCAACTGATGAATAACGCGATCACGGAGTGCCAATTCAGTGAAGAAGTTTCCGCCGTCCTCCGGTCTTTCCTCGGCAACGTCGCGACGTTCTTGATGAACCGATAAATGCACTGGCAGTACAGGTGAAAGATGCCACGCAGCCATATGAACGGCCCATTCTCGAGGCACGTCGAAAAGCCTTCCGCCATCCCTGTTCCGCTGGGTTCCACAAAAGCAGCATCCGGCCGAACGCTCAAAATGCGATGGGCACGTATCAACGTGGTTCCATGTACGAGTATTGGCACTATTGATGCCGCATTTTGCTGAACTATTTGTTGCGTTCTACCGTCAGCTTCCGGCAATAAATCTTGGTCCCATGTGCGATGTACAGAGTGCTGTGATCGCTTCCGGCCAGCACGCAGGTTGTGAGTGGTTGGCTGGGGTCGGGTTTTGGCAGAACTCCGCAAGGACGGCCAGTGGGGTCAAAGATTTGGACGCCGAGTTCGCTGGTGACGTAGTAGCGGCCGACTTTATCCACAGCCATGCCGTCACCTTTGGCGATCTGAATGTACGGCGGAGCTTCGTTGAATTTGAATTCGCCTTTTTGGTCAATCGGCAAACGCATTGGCATCGTGGGCATTTTGGCGTCGAGGATTCCGCCAGCGTTGACTCGGAAGGTCCATGTGTGAGTGCCGCCGTAATCGGAAACGGCCAGAGTTCCGCCGTCGTTCGACAACGCGATGCCGTTCGGCTTGCTGATGCCGGTATCGACCGGCGTGACTTCGCCGTTGGCTGGGTTAATGCGGACGAGTTGCGATTTACCGGTGTCGGTGAACAGAATGAAGCCGTCTTTCGTTACGGCCAGATCATTGGGTTTGACTCCTTCAGCCACAACCTTCACCTCGCCGCTGGAGGGATTGATACTGATGACTCGATCCCTGGAACCCTGGCATGCGTAAAGCAATAAACCATCCGGGTTAAATTCCAGGCCACTGACGCTTTCTTTACTGATTTCGGTGCGCGAACCGTCGGCCGCGTTGATGCGGATGACAGCCGGAGCCTTCATGTCGCAGAAATAAAGGTTGCCGTCTTTGTCGGTACACAGAGCATCTGCGAAGCCAAGGTTGCCGGCGACGAGGTGCCAGGATTCGCCGGGGATGAGCAGGTTCAACAGCGTGAGGTCGCCGCCAAGATCGCCTTTGGTGTCAATCACCGGTGTGTGCTTTTCTTTTCGCCACAGCCACGTCATCGCTTCAGGAAATTTGGCACCGCCAAAGTCGGCGTTGTGAGCGTAACCTTCAGCCTGATCGAAGCGAGTGTCGTAGCCCATATAACTCAAGGCCGACGCCATTTGCAGATTCGACCACCACCAGCTGCCGAATTGATTATCGACGTCGCCGCTGGTGTCAGCCATGTAGATTCGAATGGGCTTCGGTTCCGTCTTGCGAACCAGCGCGGGATACACGTTGCCGCCTCGCAAGTTGGTGAAGCTGCCGACGCTGCTGTAAACCTTGCGGAAGACGTCGGTACGTTCCCACGCAGCGGTGAAGGCACAGATGGCTCCGCTGCTGGAACCGCCAATCGCATGCAGTTCAGGATCGTTGGAAATGTTGTACTTCCTGCGAACTTCCGGAATGATTTCTTCCGTCAGAAAACGCACGTAGCGATCGCCGAGACTGTCGTATTCCAGGCTGCGGTTGGAATGTTTGCCCTTCTCCTGCGGCTTGGATTTTTCATGGCCGGGATTGATGAACACAGCGATCGTGGGCGGCATGTCTCCGCGAGCGATCAGATTGTCAAACACCACGGGGACTCGCCAGCGACCGTTCACATTCTTCATGCCTTCGCCATCCTGAAACACCATCAGAGCAGCTGGCTGGTCGGCTTTGTATTGAGCCGGAACGTAGATCGACCAGTCGCGAGTTGTGCCGTCGAAGACTTTCGATTCGAAGCGTTCCATTTGCTCAA
>JAYVNW010000149.1:0-2595 GCA_043758225.1 Candidatus Kuenenia sp.
GCAACACCGAAGCGATTGAAGGCAAACGATATTCACTCACCAGCCAGCATGGACCATGGATGATCATGGTCACGTCCGTCAGTGACGTCCAGGGCGCGAACCGGAAAGATGGAATGACGGCCTGGGAAGCTGCTGACACAATCGTTTATGAACTTCGTAAGAAGGGCATTCCAGCCTACACATGTTCTGCCGAACAGCTGGCCGAGGCAGAATTAACGCAGGGCAAGGGCATTGGCCTGAGTACATTGCTGCGCGAAGGCGATATTTGCATCCTTGCGGGCAACTTTAAATCAATCGAAGACAAGCAGGCTCAAGCCGTTCTGTTATGGATCAAAACAAAATTCCAGTCCACAGTTGCGGATGAAAAGAAAGGCGGACTGTTTGCCAAAACGCCCGGTCAGCCAAGTCCATTCGGTGGTGCAATTCTGACTTTAAATCCGATCTACAAAGGCGAAATCGAAAATTTGGAAGATGACGCTCTGATGGTCGAACTGAATTCCGGAAAACCCTTTTCAATCCTCAAAAACAAAGCCAAATACACGCTAAGGGTTGCCACCTTTGCAGGCGGCAGCGTCATGCAGGTTGGCAATCAGTCGTCATCAAAAGCGATGGGATTGTTCGAGCAGAACTTCGGGTCGAACCTCGACGCCTGTGCTGAGGAAGCAATTGCTCTTGCCAAGGCATTGCGTTCAGCGACGAAACATGGCTACGACACTGACTTCGAAGCATGGGTCCTTCACGATGAAAAGACTTCAGTCGTGACGGTTGGCTCTTTCAGCAGCGACAAGGATCCTCGCATTGCGAGGCTGGCAAAATTGTTCGGTGGTCGAGCAGGTAGTGCTGAGAACCCAATGACAGGCGACGACGGAATTATCCCCGCGACCTTTACGCTTCCTCAAAAGCCCACGCGGCAAAATCCATTAACGAAGCAGTGGTTCTTCGACAAGAAACCCGTTTTGATCAAAGTGCCTGTTGTTGATTAAGCCGTACAAGTGGAGCGTCTGGATTGTTCATCAATTGCTGAGCCTCAGCAAATTCAGGAGGCTCAGCGAACTTTCGCTTGCCACAACCAATCAGCACTATTGTGATCGCAGTCTTCGCGATAATCGTCAGGTCGTACCACAGCGACACGTGACGCAGGTACACGATGTCCATCGCCAGCTTAATGGGCAGTAGCCGAGTGACGTAGAATCGTTCCGGATCACCGTCATCGACATGCAGTTCGCTGCTGGTGTAATAATGCACGCTGCCAGGGCTTGACAGTCCCGGAGCAACCGCAAGTGTCTCGCAGGCCAATGGCGAGTAGTACAGTTCGACAATTTTTGGATCTTCCGGCCGCGGACCGACAATGGACATTTTTCCCAGCAGCACGTCAAACAGTTGAGGCAGCTCATCAATTTTCAACGCCCGCAGGATTTTTCCAACGAGAAATATACGAGCATCATTCGCACTGGTAATCACGCTCCCCGTTGACGGTCGAACATGCATCGTGCGAAATTTGTGCATGACAAAAGGCGTTCCACCGCGACCAATTCTCTGAGCCCGATAGATGGCGGGCCCCGGACTGGCAATTCGCACGCTCAAAAATGCCAGCAGCAACACGGGTGACAATAGAATAATCACTATGAAAGATGCGAAGACATCAAATAGTCGTTTGACCATTACATCGTACTCAGCGGACAATCGAAGAGCCTAACGTGACGGAGTCGGGCCAATCTTGTTGCAAATTCAGCAACTCACAAATCTTCAGCTACGGCACACCGCAACCCCGAACGCCCACCTGCGAACTCTCGAGACAACCGGAAGTCGTTAGTCTCTCGCATGCGACTGAGTTCGTCTACACAGTACAATCTATTGAAAGAAAAATATCGATGATCGATCTCACTGTTGTTCTGTCCGCGAAAGATCAGGCATCGCTTCCCGAACTCCGACGCCTGCTCGCGATGCAGGTGAATCTTTCCAGGGCGGAACCTGGTTGCATCCGCTTTGAAGCGTTTGAATCGCAATCCGTGTCAGCAACTTTCATCCTGATTGAACGCTGGGAGTCGCAGGCCGCATTGGATGTCCACCGGACTGCAAAAGGATTCACAACGGTTTATGCGTCGCAGGTCTTGCCTTTGGTTGAACGAGTTGCCCATGTCTGTAACGCATTGCCAGGAACATGAATCAGTTTTGCGGGTTGGGAGCGTATTCAGGTTCAAGTACTCACTACAGGCGCTGAAAAATGCGATGCTGAAACCCTGAAAATTTCGCTCAGCTGATCGGGTCTTAACAAACTCACTGTCGTGCTGCCTGCTGCCGCTTGACAAATCTTTCAAAAATCCGCACGTTACAGCCAATACATGCGGGACATAAGTACAGTTTTCGGGCCAAGTTTGACGATTTGGCGACGCTCGGGGTGAACAATTCTTTCAAATGATCTCAATTTGATGTAAACCAATAGTGATTTCGTCGACTTTCACGTAGGAATGGTGAAAATTGGCGGCAGCGATTGCCGAAGTGAGGCATATTGTCTTAAGTTGGCATGCGGCGAATGTGAGTTTTTGAACACTATTCGGGGCTTGTCGGTGAATTCCTGCAGTTGATCAATTGCGG
>JAYVNW010000150.1:0-12772 GCA_043758225.1 Candidatus Kuenenia sp.
GCAAAATTGCTTCGTCTGTCATATCCGCGATCAACACTCCTTGAGCACTGCGCTGAATTCCTTTAATCGTGTCCGCAGACGCTGACGCCGAAGTCTGCAGCTTGGCGTGCCGCGAAATGCCTCGCAGCGAACCAAAAGTGTTGACGACATCCGGTTTGAAGATAAACCTTCGACTGACTCGACTGTACAACAGTGGAGAGTCTGTGATTGCATCAAGTGTGAGCGCGGCACTGTGAACTGCGTTGGATGAAGACAGGTCGTGAGCAAAGCTTGAAATCATGGCGGCTATTCGAAAAGAAGTTGTGCAGGAAATCGTGGCGGAAATTCGCGATATGCTGGAGCTGCGCGCCGATCCTCCGGAAGCGGAACTGCAGCGCCTGTATAAGAAATACGTCTCCGTTGTGCAGACCGCAAATTCGGTCCTGAAGAGATGCCTGGACCTGATCGAAAAAGGGCGGAAGTCGGACGCCATTATGCGTTCCGATGAGAACAATCTCCTTGAGCTTGTTTCAATTCTCGACTTTTCCGAGCAACATGAATGGATCGCCTATGTCAGCCAGTTTGGACTATCAGTGCCGCCTGCCATCGATCAGTTTGCTTCGCGTCAGATTAACGCATGTTACGCACCGGCTCAGCGATTGGAGCCCTTACATCGTCTGAATCGCCGCCATGCGCTGGAGAACGGTCCGCTGCGAGTTTGCATCGGTGTGATGAGACGCATTGAGAAAATGGAAGAAGGATCGGCCAGGGAAGTCGCTGGCCGTCATCTGGGACTATTTGAAACGGAACGCCTCAAAGCAGTACGCAAGGCAGAAGTTGAAGGGCACGTGCTGTCCGTGAAAGAGAAACTTAATCAGGCAACAGTTCTGACGGAGGTGAAAACTCTTTAAGACCGGGCGAATTCCTTGAATGCAAAGGGTGACGCTGAAGACAATGAGGTGGAGCAACTGATCACTTCAATTGAACAGAAACAGCAGGAGATTCAGACACAAATTGATCATCGTTTTGAGACGGCTCTGCAAGAAGCGGCAGGCAAGTTTGAGACTTACAAAAAGCAGGACACGCCGGATGCTAAGTCTCTGCAGGAGTTTTTGACGACGTTTCGAGGACTAGCTCAGGAGCCAGAAGTCAGTTCGGAACTGATCTCCGTGCAGGCCGGACCGAAGGCACTGGCGATGCAATGTGAGACGCTGCTTTTTGATTTACTGGATTATGCGAGTCAGGTGATGCATCATTACGGCGGCGACGCACGGTACGAATGGAATACACAGATGCGAGAGCTGCTTCTGGATCTTCAATCAAAGGAAGGCCACGAATCCGGGAGTTGGGCACCACAAGGCGGTCATGATCGTTCCGGAGGACGCGTCTACGCCACATCGCTGGCGCTGCTGACTCTGGAAGTGTACTATCGCCACAAACGCGAGTTGCAATGATTGCCAATCCTATTGTCATCGCAATGGACAAATCGGTCTCTTATTTGGCTATCGAAGATACGGAATTCAACGTCAATTCCGCATTGCTGCGATCTTGGCTTCGATGAACTTTAAGTGATGCGGGATGTGGCGGGTGATGCGTTCGAGCAGAGTTTCGAGAGTCAGTGGCCCTGCTTCGGAATGGACGCCGGTACGTTGAAAGTCTTCGATGTCGGTACTCCGCAGAATGACGGCCATCTGACGTCGGACGATGGAAATTAAGTCCAGCTCGTCATGCACGCTCCGTTTTTCGTAGTGCAGGCCAGCGGCAAACACGTCCGGATCGCCGCCAAACATGGTGGGGTTGTCTTCAACCAGAACGCGTTTCATACGATCTGCATAGACTGGTTCAAAGTCCGCGATGTGACACACAACCTGGCGAATGGACCATTTGCCGGGTACGGGAGTCAGATCGAACTGACACTCGCGCACACCAGCAATCGCGGCTTTGAGCAGATGCGGCCCTTGTTCGTATTGTTTCAGCAGATCGTCAAGTGTCATGGATTTAACTTTCGTCGGCCAGTGTTGATTCGGCAGGTTCGTTGAGCACCGAGACCTCGAAAATCTCTGTTTTGTCGTTGCCATTCGTAACATTGTCCCGCATTTGCCGCATAGATGCCAATCGATGCATATAGATTCCCGACTCTTCGACGATCGGCTACGATTCAACTTTGCGGCAAAAAAGGGAGCACATGGAAGGTCTGGTCAAATATAGAAATTGGTTGCTGTTGGCAGCGGTGGTCGTGCTGTTGGTGTCGATCCCCATTGCAGAACGGCTGACGTTTGATCAAACGATCGAATCGTTTTTTGCCCTTGACAATCCGGATATTCAGCTGCTGCTGCAGTCTCGACAGGATTTTGGCGGTGACGAGTTTGTGATCGTAGCCTGGCGCGAAGACGGGTTGATTCATGTCAATTCAGAAAATGAGATTCCGGAATTGAGTGAGTCTGCCGCCAGCCATATCGCTGAACTCTCCGAAAAACTCAGCGAGCTGCCCGGTATCGATAAGGAATGCACACGCGATCTGGAAAGAATCCTGAAGAAGTCGCCATACAACAAGAATACACGCCAGAAGATGCTGACTCTGTTCGAAGGCGTGCTGATCGGACCAGATCAGAAATCGACAGCCATTGTGCTGCAGTTGCTTCCTGCTGGAAATTCTCCAGTCTCGCGTGCGGAAACTGTTGCAGCGATTCGCGAAACGGCGGCCGCGACAATTCCAGGAGCGGCCGTGGCTGGCGAAGCCGTGCAGATTCAGGATATGTTTAACCTTGTCGAACGTGACGGAAATATCCTGTACATCGCATCACTTGCAGTTTTATCCATCATGCTGCTTGTGATGTTCAAGAATGTACGATGGGTTCTGGCTTCAGTAGGAATTGTAATCGCGTCCGTTGCGTGCACGCGAGCGATTCTGGTGATCTGGGGCGCTCAGTTGAGCATGGTGAGTTCGATGCTGAATTCACTGGTAACGGTCATCTCCATCGGCACTACCACACACATCATCGTTTATTATCGCGAACAGCGGGCTAAGTTTGAACAGCATGATGCAACGGTTCGCACTCTGCAGGATCTGTGGCATCCTGTGATGTGGACGGTCATCACAATCGCAGTCGGATTTGCCGCATTGCTTGTATCAGACATCACGCCTGTTCGCAGTTTTGCCATCATGATGACGCTTGGCACGCTGATGGTCATTGTCGTTTCGCTTGCCGTTCTGCCCGCGACGTTTGCGTCCGGCAACGTGCCGATCCCTGGGCGAGTCCGCATGGAAGAACCACTTGACCGACTACTCGACAAGATGGCTCACGCAATTGACCGTCATCCCGTTCAGACCACAGTGTGTTGCCTGCTGCTAACGGCGGTGACCGCGCCGGGGCTGTTCATTATGCAAGTGGAAACGGACTTCAGCAAGAACTTTCGTGATTCCTCGCCCATCGTGCAGTCGCTGAAGTTTGTAGAGTCAAATCTTGGGCCAGCCGGTTCCTGGGACGTCGCGTTTGATGTGCCGAATCCAATTACAAATGATTTTCTGGAGAGCACGCGGGAACTTACCGATCGGTTGCAGGAACTTTCTTCCGAAGGCATCAAGCTGAGCGTCCTGTCGCTCAACGACGGCATCGATATTCCGCCGCGTTTCGGTAACCCAATCAAGAGACTTAACACGTTTACAAATAAACAGGGTGATCTTGTCGCAGGATTTTATAACTCAGACCGACATCGCATGAGGATCGTGCTGCATTCGCCCGAACAGCAACCCACTCATCTGAAATTGGCTCAGATCCAGCGAGTTCGCGATGTTGTGGCCACTCATTTCGACAGGCAACATGCCATCGAAACGGAACGTGCTCATACAGAACTGGGCGCCAACGGCTCAGCCACGAAGCCAGGCGTTTCAGTACCGCCAATCGAATCGGCATCGGCAACCGGCCTGTTTGTGCTGATGGCCCACATCATCGACAGCCTGCTGCAGGATCAGATTCGCAGTTTTGCTGTGGCATCGATTGGCACAGTGATTTGCATGTGGATAGCGTTTCGCAGTCTGCGAATTGGGTTAATTTCACTTGTACCAAACGTTTTCCCGATTGCATTAGTGACGGGTTCATTAGGATTGCTGAATGTACCCGTAAACATCGGAACTGCTATGATCGCCAGTGTCGCGATGGGATTTACGGCGTCTGTACATTACGTCGCGGTTTTCCAGAAATCGCTTCCGGACGTGGGCGTTACCAGAGCTCTGCAGATCGCACAATCGGGCGTTGGAGTGGCAGTTGTTCTGGCTCACGTCGCCTTGGTTGCCGGATTCATGGTGTTGACCGTGTCCGAATTCATACCGCTGGTCTACTTCGGCGCGCTGTTGAGCCTGTCAATGATCGGCGGCCTGATCAGTGACCTCATTTTGCTGCCACTGTTGCTGCGTTGGACAACGAAAGATCCGACGAAGAACTGACATTTGCGTTTCCGTGGCGCAGTCGCAAACAATTGAACAGGAGTGCGCAGAGGCAGCAGAGAAGCACAAAGACAAGCAATTCAGTTCTCTGCTTTCTCTGCGCCCTCCTGTTGATCACTGCGATTTGGGTTTCATTCTCATAGTCGCAGATTCGTAAAATTGTTCGGTATTTTTTTCAGATCTAACGAATAATTTCTCGCAGTGCCTGCAAATGGCGGCACGGGCCGTTGCGGACTCCAAACTTGAAGTGCCAACTGCAGCGGCACTTGCCTTTGCGAACAATGCCGTCTCCATCGATCAGCACTTCGCAACTTTGGTTTTCCACTTTCCCGGTGATAATCTCGCCACCGAGCGGCGCTTCCTCGCGAGTTTCCACTTTCACTTTTTCCGCCGCGAGGATCTGCTGAGCTCCCGCGAGTTCCGGATGCGGCTCGCCAAGTTCGCGATCAGACAACGCCATGGGCAGCAACTGTCTCCAGCGGAGCACGCCAGCGTGCAGATCGAAGATCGCCTGGCCTCGCAGTGCGAGCTGATTCATCACAGAAGCTGCCCCATCGGCTGAACAGCGCAGATTGGAACTCAGCGTGTTCATCGTCAGAGTTCGCTGCAAGCTCAGTTGCTCGGCAGCTGAGGCGACCTGAGCAACGTTCGGTTCATTCTGCGGCAACAACATCTGCACCGCGCTGCCGCGAGTCCAGTCGTTTCTTGTCCAGCCACTGAGTCCCAGAGTCAGACGCATGTTGCCCATCTGCACGACCCAGAAACTTGGCAAGCCCGTGCCCAGCAGATAGACGTCCACATGTGTCGCCAGCGGCAGCAATCGAGCCAGACTCAATAGCCGACGACGTCCCCAAATACGCACAGGTTCCGTCGCAGGACCGTGATAATTCGTTGAAGGACTCTCGATGGCAACGTTCCATGGTTCCAGCACAAGTCGCGGAGATTTTCCATCCGCAAGCTCAAAGCGAATCGCGCGTGGTCCGTGTTTTTCACGATGACGTTTCAGCCATGCCAGCAGCGTGTAGACGGCATCAACACCAAGCGTCACCTTCTTCATCTGCAACGCCATCGCGGCCTGCAACTGCATGAAGCCACGCAACCAGCCATCGGGCAGTTCAATCTTTTCTTCGCGATAATCTTCGCGATCCGAAGACTGAACTGTGAAGCCTTCCGGATTGATATTGAACCGCGTCTCACGATACGTCCGCAGCGACTGGAAGTTGTGGTACAGATCCCACGAATAGTCCACATTTGTCGTGCCGACACAGGCGTCCCGAGTGTTCGCAAAGCACGAATCACGATCAATCGTCAAGCATCCGTAACTGGATTCGTCGGTTGAGAAGCATTCAAAGAAGACAACATCTTCGGCGACAGTGATCACGGGATCGTACGGCATCAGTTGTCGCCAGAGCGTTTCATCGTCGTCCCGCAGCCGCACGTTCAGTTGCGATCGGGCCTTCCAATACCGATCCAGCGCCGCGCGATGCTGTTGTTGCATTTCGGCCGTGGGCTTTGGGGCACGTCCCGCCGCTACCGTTTCACGAGCCGGCTGCATGGTCCCGATTCGGATGGCATGTTCGCGCGACGCCTGTTGCTTCTTCCATTCTTCGTAGGCGGACTTGTCTCGTGGCTTAAAGGTCAGATCATTGATCACGACATCGTGCAGCGAACTGATCGCTTCGCGAAATCTGATCGGCTCCTTCAATACGGCATCCAACGCGACTTTGTCGCGCGACAGATTGGGGGCGAGATCCAGAATTCGCTGGCCGCCGGATGCCTGCCGCAATTGACTGCGACCGATGTAGCTGACGTTGACGTTCATGATCGGAATTTACCAGCATTCCTGGACCATGGTCAACTGGTCCAGGATGAGCTCGCATTGCAGTCGGAATCTGCCGTCAATTCGTATTTCACGGTTTCATTCGGCAAACGAATTATCAACAATTCTCCAATCCACAGAATTCAGACATCACACCGAGACCAAAAGTCAGCGCTCCATGAAGATACAACAATTTCTTGAACACTACGGAGTAAAAATCAATCCGTTCAGTCAGGAAGACGCTCAATCGGACCACATTTTTCAACAGCATTGTGCTGAAACGATTTACCATCCGGCGTGGGACAAAGTTCTGGGAGATTGCCGCAATCCAAATACCTCAATTGTTTTCGGCGAAAAAGGATCGGGCAAGACGGCGATTAGGTTGCAACTGATTACAGCGCTGCAGGAACACAATCACAAGTATCCCTCCGAACGATCTTTTGTGATTAGTTACGATGACCTGAATCCATTTCTGGATACGTTTCGAGATCGACTGCGCGGCAGGAAGAGGAATCCTGATCTGGCATTGAAGGAATGGCGTTTATGGGATCACATGGACGCACTACTGACGCTCAGCACACGTCGTTTATGCAACGTGATTGCCGATCGACATCTGCAGGACCCTGATATTTCACTGCAGCAGATTCGTGATCTGCCACGCCAGCGAAAGCGAGATCTGCTGATGCTTGCTGCGTTCTACGATCAGTCGTCCGATCAATCGCATTGGCGACGCTGGAAAGATATCCGGTGGCGAATCGGTTTTCTTACGCCGACCGTTCACTGGCGATTTCTGGTGGGTGTGGTGGTCACAATCTGCGTGCTGCTGTTCGCCTCGCGAGGGCTGCGCACCGAAGGCCTCTCGGCGCTGAGTGCATTGAAATCATGGTGGCTTTACGTCGTGATCGGCGCAGGCTGGATTCCATATCTGAAACGAACGGCGACACTCTGGTGGCGAGCGAGACAGATCGCGAAACAAGTTCGAATCCTGGAACACGGCACGTCGTCACTGCGAAAAATTCTGGCTCGATTTCCGGCGTCAGAAATTGACGATCAGCCGATGCCCTCTCGCGATCGCAGTGATGACCGATACGAACTTCTCGCCAAACTTCAGCGACTGCTGAAACCGATGGGCTTCACCAGTATTATTGTCCTGGTGGATCGCGTGGATGAACCACATTTGATCAACGGCTCCGCCGAACGGATGCGTGATTTTCTGTGGTCAATGTTCGACAACAAGTTCCTGAAACATCCCGGGATTGGTTTCAAGATGCTGTTGCCGCGCGACGTCGTTTATTTTTTGAACCGCGAGGAGAAAGAGTTCTACGAACGTTCGCGACTTGATAAACAGAACCTGATCAATTCCCTCGAATGGACGGGCGAATCATTGTTCGACATGGCCACCAATCGCATTCGAGCGTGCCAGCCAGAAGTTGCGAATTCTGCTTCGCCAATGGATTCACAAATTACAATATGCGATTTCTTTGCAGAAGATGTTAGGCGCGAAGATCTCATCGCGCGATTTGCGAAACTCAGAGTGCCACGGCATCTGTTCCGTTTTCTGTATCGCCTGCTGACGGAACACTGCAATCGTGCCACGGAAGATCAACCATCATGGAAGATCGCGAAACGGACACTTGAAACGGTCACCGACACCTACGCCCGCGAATTGGAGGCGTTCGATCGAGGGCTGGGAACTGGCTAAGGAATTGTCCCGACACAAGTTCCGTAGCGAAACGCGTCAAGAGTTTTGGCACCCTGACACGCCGAAAGTCTTGACGACTTTCGCTACCAGGTAATCCGAACATCGTAAACCTCTGCGGTGTCACTCAAAATTATTGCCTGCTAGAATCCCTGTTATCATGAAACCAATCATTCTTGCGCTGCTCGCGTTTACTTGTCTGTTTCGCCGCGAACTCATGGCGGATGATCTGTTGCATCGGTCCATCGACGAACAAGACAACCTCAAACTGCTCGATCAAATCACCGCCAGTCAGAAGACACTGCCATTACCCGGTGAATCGTTCAAATTGAACGGCGAAGATGCGTTTATTATCCTTCCGCAAGGTGCCGCACACGCCCGCGATGTAATTCCATGGGTTTGGTACGCACCCACGCTGAATGGGTTGCCAGCCCAGACTGAAGTGTGGATGTTTGAGCGATTTCTTCAGGCGGGTGTTGCGATTGCAGGCATCGATGTTGGCGAATCGTACGGCAGTCCGAACGGACGAAAGAAGTACGACGACTTCTACAAGTATCTGACCACGTCCCGAAAATTCGATAGCAAGCCCTGCCTGTTGGCTCGAAGCCGCGGCGGGCTGATGCTTTACAGCTGGGCCGCCGAAAATCCTGAATCGGTTTCCGGCATTGCGGGCATTTATCCGGTTTGCAATATCGCCAGCTACCCAGGCATCGAACAAGCGTGTGCCGCCTATGAACTCACCGCCGAACAACTCAAAGCCGATTTGAACAAATACAATCCAGTCGATCGACTCGCTTCACTTGCCGAAGCCAAGGTACCGATTTTCCACATTCATGGCGATCAGGACACCGTCGTGCCGATTGATGTCAATTCGGCATTGCTGGCTCAGCGATACCATGAACTTGGTGGCCCAATGGAACTGGAAATCGTCGCAGGACAAGGGCACAACATGTGGGACGGCTGGTTTCAGTCCGACAAGCTCGTCGAGTTTGTATGCAGCAGCGTCAGACGTCCAATCCACAAACATCCGGTTCCGGAAAGCGAATTGTGGTTAACCCATCCAGGCGGTGAGGGCTCTGGGAAAGGTAAACACGTTGTCCTGATCGCGGCCGAACAGGAATACCGCAGCGAACAATCAATGCCAATGCTGGCAAAGGTCTTGTCTCAACATCATGGCTTTGACTGCACGGTGTTGTTCTCCGTCAATGAACAGGGCGAAGTCGATCCGACGCTCCCTGCTCCATGCGAAGACAAAATGAGGCGACATAATATCCCAGGACTGGAACACCTGGCGAGTGCCGATTGCGTGATTTGGCTGTCGCGTTTTATGCATTTGCCGGACGACCAAATGCAACACTTCCATGACTATTTTGATTCAGGCAAGCCTCTGATTGCGTTGCGAACTTCCAATCACGGTTTCATGGGAGGTAAGAGCTACGTTAAGGATGACAAGAATATTTCGCTGCGAGAATTGCTGGGCGGCACTTTCATGGAGCATCATGGCGGCTGGCACCGCGAATCCACCAAAGGCATCATTGTTGCGGACAACAAATCGCATCCAATTCTGACCGGTGTGACAGACATTTGGGGTACGTCAGACGTTTATAGATGCCACAACGACAAGTCTCGTTTTACGGACGACTGCACGGCACTCGTGATGGGGCAACCATTGGTCAATCTCAATCCCGATGCCGAAGCAAACCCGGACAAAGAGCCACTGCCGATTGCATGGACGAAAACATGGATAGGCAACAAAGGACTTACGACAAAGATCTTCCACTTCACGATGGGATCAGCGGAAGACTTCGAAAACGCCGGAGTTCGCAGGTTAACGGTGAATGCCGTCTTTTGGGGGCTCAACATGGAAGATGCAATCAAACCCGACAGTTCGGTCGAAATCATCGGCGACTATCAGCCACGACAATCGGGTTTCAACTATGAACAGCTTCGCGTCCAGCCTCAAAAACCGAGTTTTTACAGGTGATGATCAGGCGACGCGATCCATTATTTGAAACGTAGCAGAGCAAAAGCTCGTCAGCCGACCTTTGATTTTTTTCAGCGATTCTCCCCTGAAAAATCAATATTTCCGCTTGTAAAATCTGGAATTTCCGCGGAACCTTTAGATTAGTGGGGTGGTCTCACACTCAAACGCTTTTCCTTCGTTTCAGCCGAGGAGTCTAACTATGCACTATTTGAACCGCTTCAGGCGGGGTTTTACGTTGATTGAATTGCTTGTTGTGATCGCCATTATTGCGATCCTGATTGCCCTGCTGCTTCCCGCAGTGCAACAGGCTCGCGAGGCAGCCCGGCGGACACAATGCAAGAACAACTTGAAGCAGATCGGCTTGGCTCTGCACAACTATCACGACACGCATTCGGTCTTCCCGCAGGGAAAAGTCCTTGACAGAAACGTAAGATACCCTGGCTGCCCTGGATGGGTTAACGGTTCAGGATTCAGCTGGCGTGTGATGATACTTCCGCAGATCGAACAGTCCGCGCTCTACCAACAAAATACTCAACCGAATACGGGCATTTACACCTGTGGCCCTTTTGCTGCTGGTGCCGCCAATCGGCTTGTGTTACTCAGAGCAAGTCTTCCCGCCTATCTTTGTCCAAGCGATGCCTCGTTATTCGTTGGAAGTGAAAAGCCAACAAATTATGCTGGTGTCGGGGGCGGTACAAAAAACAGCCACGGTTGGAATGATGCCCAGACAGCGCGGGGAATCATGGGTTTTCCCGGTACCAGAATGCGAGACATCGCGGATGGCACGAGTAACACCGGGATGGTCGGAGAGGTTCATCGCGGCGTGCTGTTCAACCGTTATAGCGGCGGGCCCGACAAAATTACCGGCCTGCGATGCCAGTGGTGGGCTGCGGAATCCGGCTTCTGCCACGCAGATACTTTTTTTCCGCCAAATGCAGCGAACCCCAACAAAGCCAACAACAAAGGTCAGAATCCCCCGCAGGAAGGTGCGGCCAATGACACGGCTTGTCTGTCAGGCAATGGTCCTTGTGCCGACCAGGTATCTTGGGTTGACGACGTGGCAGATAATGAGCCTGGTGCTCGAGGAGTGTCAAGTGCACACACGGGCGGTGCTCAGATCCTGCTTGGTGACGGGAGCGTCCGCTTTGTTTCCGACAACATTGACATTACTACCTGGAGGGGTGTTGGCACCATGAATGGTGGTGAGATCACCGGGGAATTCTAAGCAACTTTGCAGTTGTTCAGGCGTGAATATCTTGAGACCCGGTGCCTTCGGACATCGGGTCTCTCTTCTCTGACGTGGCTTATGAGTCTCGCCATGCGGGTTTCGGAAATGGGTGTACGGCCCCGACGGCTGGGCACAATTTGGTTTCAGATCATCATCGTAGTGATCGGGTTGACTCATTCGGCCTCGCTTCATCGTTCTCTAGCGGCGCCCCCAGGCACTGAAAACGGTGGTACCTTTGCCGACGCAACAGATACGTCCGGGATTCGATTTGTCCACAATTCGCCTTTCACTCAGGACCGACATACCCATTTGGCATTCGGCTCCGGCATTGGCTGGGTGGACTTCGATCAGGATGACTTGCCGGACCTTTTTGCGGCCCAGGGCGTGCCATTCGAGACTGAACACTCTCCCCACGCTGAGTCCGTAACAGACTGTCTCTTTCGCAATCTGGGCGATGGTCGGTTTCAGGATATCAGCAAAGTCTGCGGACTCAACGACAACGATTATTCCATGGGGGTCGCAGTTGGCGACTTTGACAACGACGGTTTCCAGGATCTCTATGTCACAAACTTTGGCCGCAATCGACTGTTGAGGAATAACGGTGACGGAACCTTTACAGAAGTTGCGGTGGCCTCGGGCGTTGCCAACACGAGCTTTGGAGCGTCCTGCACCTGGGTCGATCTGGATGACGATGGCAGTCTGGATTTGTTCGTTGTCAACTACGTAAAGCTGGACCAGGAGCACTACAAATTATGCACCATCGAGTACAAAGGCAAACGTTACGGTATCACGTGCCATCCTCGTTCCCTCCTGCCGATTCGTGACGTATTGTTTCGCAGTCATGGTGACGGCCAGTTTTCAGATGGGACTGTGCAGGCGGGAATGCAGCAGAGTCCGGCGGCACAAGGACTGGGGGTCGTTGCGACCGACCTCGATGCTGATGGTGACATCGATATTTATGTTGCCAACGATTCGGTGGCCAACGATCTGTGGATCAATCAGGGGGACGGCCAACTCAGAAACGAAGGAGTTTTGTCGGGCACCGCGTTCAACCGCGGCGGACAACGCGAAGCCGGGATGGGGGTGGCCGTGGGTGACGTCGATGGCGACGGACTCCCGGATCTGTTCAAGACGAATTACTATGGCGAGACGAACACGCTGTACCGGAACGAAGCCTCAGGTTTTTTTCTGGACGTCACCGATGAATTCGGTTTGGGAGGGCCGAGCCGATTGAAACTCGGATTTGGTACGTCGTTATTCGATTTCGACAACGACGGTTGGCTGGACCTGTTCGTCGCCAATGGCCACGTGCATGACCGGCCTGAAATCACTGGTCAGAACGAGCCATTCGCACAACGTCCGCAGTTGTTCCAAAATCAGGGCGGGCGGCGTTTCAAGGAAATCTTAGAATCCGCCGGTCCGTATTTTCAACGCGACGTGGTAGGACGAAGCTGCGCTGTGGCGGACTATGACCGCGACGGGTGGCAGGATCTGGCGATCGGGCATCTCAATTCAAGTCTGGTGCTGTTGCACAACGAGGCGCGCGGTACGCAGATGAAAAGTCTGCGGATCCAATTGGTTGGCGTCCGCTGCAACCGTAATGCAATTGGCGCGGTCGT
>JAYVNW010000151.1:0-6268 GCA_043758225.1 Candidatus Kuenenia sp.
AAATTCGCATGGGCCGTGTGTCGCCATGTGAAATCAAACGCGATCGTTTTTGCAAAAGACGGCATGTTGCTGGGGGCCGGAGCGGGACAGATGAGTCGATTGGATGCGTCCATGATTGCTGCCTATAAAGCCGGCGATCGCAGTCAGGGTGGCGTCGTGGCTTCGGATGCATTCTTTCCCTTCCGCGATGGCATTGATGCCGCTGCCAAGGCTGGGATCAAAGCCGCCATTCAGCCAGGTGGTTCGAAAAACGATGACGAAGTGATTGCGGCGTGCAACGAACATGGCATCGCGATGATCTTTACTGGCATGCGGCATTTCAGGCATTGATACCGGTTACATATCAATCCGCTTCGCTCGCTCCTCGACTTGTTCCAGACTGAAGAACGCACCTTCGCCAGCGCCCGGGCAAACTTCGCAGACTTTCTTCCACGCCGTTTCGTTCGCGAGATGTGAATTCCAGAATGGCCATGTGCGACACTGAACCGGCCGCGATTTGTAGACCGTACAGCCGCGGCTCTTAGGGTCGAAGAATGTGCAATCTCCGTTGGCAAACTCAGTCAGTGAAACACGCCCACGCACAATCCGCGTATGAAACAGTCGAATTTCACCGATCGGTTTGCCGAGATATTCAGCAATCTCCAGCAGTTCCTCTTCACTGGCCCAGACAACTCCCGGCGGCCCGGTGCAACAATCTCCGCATTGCGAACATGTGAACTGCAAACCATCGCGATACCACGGGCCAGTCGGCGGCACCTGCTCTGGATTGGTCTGCAGCGGATCGGTTTGTTCTGGACCTGCAGGATTGGCTGAAAGTTCTTCGGACACGATACGATCCTTACACGCTGGCTGGTTTATTGACGATGAAGAAAATACCGACTGTTGATCACCCGCGAAACAGCGGATCATTGAATCTGTCGAATTGTTAAGCCGGAATCGTCTCGAATTCTCATCGAAGCGGCCGCCGAACAGAAAATTCTCGGTTCAGGCAGAATCTTGTATTTTTTGCCATTACGAGTTTTGCCGATTTGATCTCCACGCATCCAACGTCATGTAACAAATCCCGGAACCGGAGTTGGCCGGCCTGCGTGCCCTTCGCACGGACGCTCAAGACAGACCGGTCCCACGCTCCGCCACTCCGATCCGCCACTCCGCTGAAGGCCGCGGCCGTTGGCTAAACATTTTTCGTAAGATACTTTCATTCTCTATTCCAAACCGGTTTTATCCCGGAGGCCATGATGCTCCGTCATTTCTGGATCAATGAGCTGAATCGCCTTATCGTCGCTTGCCTGTCGCGCCTTCGTCGCGCTTATCAGGCATCTCGTCATCGATCGACTTCGATCGGCAAATCCAGAGCCTGTCCCTGTTTCAGCGAAACCTGCATGTGAGTCAATTCGCGGTTCTCGAAGCCGACGGTCAATTCGTAAGTTCCGGAAGCCAGTTCCCCGATCGAAAAAGTGGTGTCGCCATCACGCGTGGGCTCGAGACTGATTGTGCTGCCGATCACATCCGTCAGTCGAAACCAGCAACCCGGCACAGGCTGGCCGTCGGTGGTTCGGACAGAACCATTGAGGCGGCTTTCCGGGTCCAGAACCACTTCAACCTGCTGATCTCCGGCAATCCATCCAACACCGGCGCGGGCGTATCCCGGCTTCGAAACGCATATCACCCCACCAGAACAGGACAACCTAAAGTCTCCTGATCCCTGAATGTTCGTCAGCACGGAAGGGAGGCCGAGTAAATCAGAGTTCCAGCGCACAATTGCCGGATTCGCCTGAGGATTGTCGTTGACAATGACCATTGCTCCCTGAATCGGCCGACCTGAATCTCTGTCGGTCACCGAGACATGCAGCGGACAGACGTCTCCGAGAACAAGTTCCAGAGCGTCCTCGTCTGTGATTTCATTCACCGGGATGGTCGATGCCCGGTCGATACTTGCCTCGCCATATCCGACAGCATCTGCGGTCACACGATAGTAAACCCCGGACGGCAGGTCGCTCAGCTGAAACCACCCTTCAGCGTCAGAGAACGTAATCCCATTTGTTCGAAATGAGGCCGTAAATCCTTCAGATCGCTCGTTGGGAAGACGCTGTTGGGGAAAGTCGATACGAATCCGGAAGTTCTGAATCGGACGGCCGAATGCATTCAGGACTCGCCCCCGAACCGAACCGCTGGCGGTCATCACCATCTTATTTTCATCGGAATTCAGAGTCAGAGTCACACCACGAACGTCACTGAGGCCTTCTCCCAGGAAATCGAACCTGACCGACACGCTGGGCAGCCCGGGCAGCCCGGTGACCCGAAACCTGCCTTGCTCATCCGACTTTGCACTGAGCTGACTCAGCCAATAGGGATTGCAAAGACCTGGGTCCGGGGACGCGATAACCGGAATCACGGTGACACCCGACAATGGTTTTTCATCCCCAGTCAGCACCACTCCGCCGACTGTTCTGCCTCGATCCAGACGAAGCGTCTTTTCGGAAACAGCCGCCGAGAATTCTTCAAACACCGGAGCATACCCTTTCGCCTGGACTGTCACAAAACAGTTCGTGGTCGGAAATCCTCGAAGTGTGAAACGTCCATTCCTGTCCGTTGTGCAAGTGACATTCCTGGACTCATACATCGTCGCGCCGTTTCTCACAGAAGCACCAGCAACGGGTTGGTCGTTGTCGTCGAGGACCTTTCCCGACAAGGTGCGAACTGACAGGGGATTCTTCGCGGGTTTCGCCTCCTCTCGAACGCCGACGTTCGCTGGTTGACTGCTGACGTCGGGTCGAAGAGTGAAAGGATGAAAACACCACGGTTGCTCTGAGTGAATCGTGAACATCTTCAGATCAGAGTCAGTCATCCCCGCTGCAGAGGCGCTCATGCAATAACGAACCGTATCAAGAGGGATCCCGTCGAAGACAAAGAAACCATCGTTGCCGGACATAACCATTCGGCTTTCCATGACTAAAGTATGTCCGGACGTTCCCATGTCGAGGACAGCATCATTGATCGCAACACCCTCTGTGTTACTGACTCGCCCGGCGATAAACCCGCCTGGAGCCATACGCACCTGAAGGATTGTCTCCGGCGAGCGACTGGTGTCGAAATGCACATAACGGCGCACTCGGCCCGGGGCTACGACGGCCAGATCCACCTGCGAGCGTCTGATCCCATGGGCCGTGAAAGTTCCCTTAGAATCGGTGACTAGAATTCGCCCATCTTCAAGATAGACATGCGCATCCGGAATCGGTTTGAGCGTCTCGGTCGCCAGCACCGTTCCACAAAGTCTTCCGCGCGGCTGGAGTAAAAGGGCCACGTGTGGAAGGGTATCTGACACGGTGCGTATCGTCAGAGAATCGCTCGCACTTGCGGCTTCATCGTCTCGGAATGCGTGTATGTTCCAGCGGACGCTCTTGCCCTGCAGAGGCCGCAGATGGAGTTGGAATTCGCCACGGTCATTTGTCGTTGTTCGTTCACGATGCGGGACGTCAGCAAAAACTACGGCAGCCCAGACTTCTGCTCCTTCGGCTGGAAGCCCGTTGCTGCCGAGAACGATTCCGGAAACTGCCACCGTTTCTTCCATAGGAATCAGATGGCGAAATCCCGGCACATCGGATGACGTTGAGGAAACTACGGCTCTCCAATCGCGATTCCAAAGATCCCCTGGGACGTCCGGAATCAGTTGCTCAAGGCGACCAGTTGACTCGGCTCGAACGAGGCCATCATCGAGTGTCGTTGTGGCTGTATCGGAGAAACTGATCCTCACACAAAGGGCTGCAAGAACCACACTCAGGAGGATTGCTCTCACGGATATCATGTTTCCGCCTCTCAGCGACCTTTTGCATATCGAAAGAAAACCGGGACTGGCTTCAACTGCACGAAACATTTCCTACAACTGCCGGTTGGCTCATGTTAAGGGGACGCAGCTCCTTGATTCAGAATGAGTTGCTTTTCCCTGTCCTTTTCTCGCTTTTCCCGTCCCCTTTGCTTTTCCCGGGGCCAACTACTTCTTCACAAACCACTGACGAGTGTGAATATCTGTCTTGAAGAAATTAAGCAGTTGTTCGGCTACTTTTTGGCGACCGGTATCACTGGGATGAGTTCCGTCGTTGACCACATCGGTGCGTTCCCAGACCAATCCGTCGCTCTCGCGCGGCGTGATTCCCGTCTGCCCAGAAATACGGCCCCCACAAAAGAAGAGGAGACTTTACATCGCCATGTTCTGATTCGTGATTTAATTCCTTGTCGCCATCCGCCTCGCTTTTGATCAGCCAACGCACCACAAAGCCACCTTCGTAGGCATAGGGTTCCGGGTTTAGGCGACCGTCCGCATAACCGCCGTAGATGCGGCTGCCGAGATATGCAATCTGGAGGTTCGGGAAATGTTGTTTCAGATTTGCCAGTACGACTCGCGTGTCGCGTTCGAGTTGTTTGCCGTGGTCCTCAAGATCACCGCTCGGGCTTGCGTTCGCAAGCTTGACCCAGGCGACTTGAACCTGGTCTTGCGACACGCCAGAACTCTTCAGTCGGCGATCTGCTTCTGTCCAGCAGGCGGCTTTCGAGTCCGCCCATCGTGCCATTGTCTGGCCGCCCTGCGCGCAATCGACGACGGTCACGAGTTGAGATTTTTCTGCGTCAGCATTGGCCAGTTGCTTGAATCGAGAGAATTCCTGTGTGGCGTTCGACATGCTGATTGAAACGAGACCGATCTTACCATCCCTGGCAGGATGTCCGTCGAGATCAAGAGGCTGGATCGCGGATGTTGCTCTAACAGCGGCTGCGTTTAATGACTCCGACGGCTCATTCCGACCACCACCGTAGAGACCGCCATCTTCACCTTCATATTCATCTTTGGCGGTCATTTCCGTAAGCGGCTCAAAACCAACACTGCTTTTACCGACGGATACCTGACCCTGTTGGTTTGGTGTGTTTGGCGGCCGGTTTGGCCCATTCACTTTGCCAGTCAGGCGGATCGCGACGATCGATGGCATGTTGCCGTTCGGTTCAAGTCGAAGAGTGACTGTCGCGCCTTCCTTGAGTTCTGGAGCACTGAGTCCGCCGCTCAATTCTTTACCACTTTCATCCTGCGCAGCGACGTCGGCGGCGATTCTGACAGTTCGTTCCTGGCCATTCGCGAAGACTTCGGCAACTCGTTTTTCGATATCGATCTTTCGAATAATCGCCCCGACTTCGAATCCCGGTGGCTGGATCGCGACAACGAGAGTGATAATCATGGCAGACGCAAAACGACTCAGCATTTCCGCACCTCTTTCTCAATCCGGACGGCAACCGACAGTTTCTCTTTATTTGGACGGACCATGATCATAACAAGCCCTTTGCTCTCCAGAAGCCTTGTGCGCGAAATCAACTTGAGTATGCTTCTGCCATGAGCAAAAATATCTTCTTGTCAGTCGTCGTTGCACTCAGCGTCACCGTCCCTGCCGTCGCGCAAACTGCGGACGAAAAGCTGGAGGCATTTTTTAAGTCGTATCTGGAAGAATCATTCCAGTTGCGACCGTTCGAAGCCACGATGCTGGGTGATCATCGGTTTGATCATTTACTGGATGATATCAGTCCTGAAGCACAGCAGACATGGCTCGATCAGTATCGTCGTCGACTGAAGCAACTGCCGGAGGAAGTTTCATACAATGATTTGTCTCGCAACGGACAGATTGACTTTGAAATCCTCCGCGACGACTTGACTCGAAATATCTGGCTGGCGGAAAACACAAAACCATTCGAAGAAGATCCCCGCACGTACGGCAGTTACATCAGCGACAGCGTGTATTCGCTTCTGACCCAATCCACACTGCCAAAAGTAACAAACGTCAAAAACGCGATCGCGCGCATCGCACAGATTCCTCGCATCGTCAAGACGGCTCAGCAGACACTGCGTGAATCACCGCCGTCGATTCTGGACACAGCGGTCTCCCAGAATCGTGGCGCGATTGGTTTTTTTGAGAAGGGAATCTTTGAACTCGCCAGCGGTACGCCCCTGCAGGAAGAACTTAGCAAAGCGACAGCGCTGGCTGTTGCAGCGCTGAATGAACATCAAATCTTTCTGGAAGACAGCCGTCGTTTTCGTGCGAACGGCGAATGGCGTCTCGGCCGCGCCCTGTTTGCGGAAAAGCTGGATCTGGTTCTGAACGCCGGATTGACGGCCGATCAGGTGCTCTCCGATGCAGAGGCGGAATTCATCCGCGTTCAGACTGAGATGTATGTCGTGTCGCGACAGCTGTGGAGCCACTACTACCCCGCCAAAACATTACCGCCGGATGAC
>JAYVNW010000152.1:0-6526 GCA_043758225.1 Candidatus Kuenenia sp.
GTTGAGGATTTGCACATCACTGAAAATCAAGTCGATGGACCGTTGCGTGCATGGAACCACGCTCAGCAAATAGAAATTGTCTCGAGCACCCAATGTCGATTGCATGATCATATTGTTTTCGAACCGCCGGGCGGAATGCTGGGATATCTGCTTACGCAATCCAAAGTCCTGGCTTCCATTCAGAGTGGAATGCAGATCCGATACGAAGCGCTGAGCGATCTCATCAAGGGCGGAAAATTGGCATGACCGAATTGCCGCCTCCTCGCCCCAGGTCAAAACAACCGCCTGCGGCTCAACCTCCGACGGTGGCCATAGCTCTGTTCATCGGTTTCATTCTCAGCGCTGCGTTCGTGGCACTCGTGGCTGTGGTCATTCCTGGCGTGCTGCTAATGGTCGTGGCGGGGCTGGGCATGGTCGTGTTCTTCGTGCTGCAGTATTTTCTATGGGCCAGATGGCTGTATCCGATCGTGATAAAAATGGAAGCCGACTCCGATGCAAAAATCAACACGGCCGTTAGTTCGGCAACGATAGCGCATGAGAGTGATCGATGATCGTACCGCCTTCGTTTCTGTTTCAGTATCAATTGTCTGTTCCGCGTGTTGAGGGGCTGCCTAAGAAAAAAGGCAAGTCACTGCAGCTTGCGGATGCCGCGAGAGTCTTTGTGCCGTCGTCATTAAACGAAGGAACGACAGGGCTTGAGTTGAAGCTGGGTTGGAATCCTGATGGTTTGGCAATCGAGATCGTTGTTCGAGGCAAGAAGGAAGAACTCGCTGGACGACGTCATGATCTGAAAAATTCTGACGTCGTTTATGTCTTCATTGATACTCGCCACACAGCCAACGTGCATCGTGCGACTGAGTTCTGTACAGCGTTGCAGATCCTGCCGAGTGATGAAGCTGCCGATGATGAACCCACGGTTGAGTTTGTTGAAATCGCCCAGCAACGCGGGACTCGCCGGCAGCCGGATGCCAAACGCGTGATGGTGAACGTGCAAAACCACCGCGATGGCTATCAACTGGAACTCTGGATCCCAACGACCCAGATGCCCGGCTTCGACCAAATTGAGGAAATCGGTCATCTCGGTTTTTACGTTGTGGTTGAAGATACTGAACTTGGCCAATTGCCGTTGAGCATCGGCGATGATTTCCCGGTCGCTCACGATCCATCGACATGGCTGCAGCTGAATCTGGCATAGCCAGTACTAACGCCCTCCCACTGAACTCAAAGGGGCTTTTTGTGATTGACTTTACCAAATCTTTTTCAGGCCGAATTCTGGTCGTCTGCGTGCTCGTGCTTTCGCTGCTTGCAGTTGGCCAAAGATCCGCTGCGGATGATTCCACGCGAGATCGGCGACATCGGCAACTGCTTGAGAAGCGTCAAGAAATTCTTGAGTCCTTGCAACGTGACCTGAAGTCGGTTCGCAGTTGGTGCATCGAACACGAACTCCCTGATGCTGATGCCGAAGTCGCTGAGCTGACTCAGAGCATCCTTTCGCCGGATGCAGATTTTGCATTGTCAAAACTTGTCACGCCGCCTGTTTCAAAAGCCCTGCCAATCGAAGATCAGCAATGGCAACTTCAGCTGCGTCATCACCGCGAAGAACGGGCAAAAGAATTGTATACACTGGCCCGTTCAACTCTGCGAGCCGGATTTCCGTCACTGGCGTTTGGCATGATCGGTGACGTGATCCGAATTGATCCCGATCACAAGTTCGCGCGGTCTGTGTTGGGTTCACAATTGTTCTCCGATCCAGACAGAAAAGATGATCCGGATTACGCCGGCGAATGGGTCTCGCAATTTGAAAAAGAAAAACGCAGCAAGTCAGAAATCTATCACACGTCATACGGCTGGATTTCCGCAGTCAATGTCGCTCGCTATGAAGAAGGACTGCGACCATGGAAGGGCAATTGGATCAGCGTTGAGAAAGACGCCGAACTGCGACGCAACTTTGCCAACGGCTGGGTAGTAGACAGCGAAAACTTTAAGGTGAAGACGAACGTAAGCCTGGAAATGGGCGTCCAGCTGACGCAACGTCTGGAAATTTTCAACGCATGGCTTCAGCAGAATTTTGCGGCGTTCTTTGATACACCGCAGACCTTGCAGGATCGCATCGAATCCGCCAGCCTGCGGTCGTCAAATCGAAAGAAGAAGCAGTTGGAAGTTTATTACTATGCAACTCGTGAAGAGTATCAGAAACAGGTCGAAGGTAAGGTGCCACCGAATCTGGAAACGAACGGCCTCTACTGGGAAGACGACCAGCGATCATACTTCTTCGACAATCCGGACAAGATAGGGTTCTCAACACTTTATCACGAAGCCACGCACCAGATTCTGGACCTGGCCACCCGAGACGCGCGAAACATTGCAGCTAAAGCCCGCGGGTTCAAACTGAAACAGCGTCCGCCTTACAGATGGAAGCTGGGCGAAAATTCGAACTTCTGGGTGTTGGAAGGTATCGCCTGCTACTTCGAATCGTTTGATATTGAAAACGGACATGTATCTGTTGGCAATCCAGAATATGTCCGGTTCGATACGGCATGTCAGCGAATCGTCGATCCTCAGTTTGCATTCTATGTGCCGTCTCAGACATTTATGCAACTGGGGCAGCAGGAGTTTCAGCATCATCCACAAATCTCGCAACTGTACACACAGGGAGCCGGCTTTGCGCACTTTCTGATGCACTACGAAGACGGGCTCTATCGCGACGGCCTGATCACGCTGCTGTCTGCGATGTATCGCCCCGATCCTGCTGACGCACTCAACGAACCATCGCTGCCAAAAATCGCTGGAGTCACATACGAAGTGCTCGACCGCCAGTATCATTCGCACATGCAGAGTCTGGCGAAGCCGTAGGACGCCAGCGTTGAAGTCCAGCCTTCAGGCTGTGTGCTTATTTTTTGGCTCTGGATTTGGGGATCTTTATGCAACTCGCAGAACAGCAAGTGGCAACGCGAGGAAAAACGGTCGGCTATTCTCGTCGTCGAATCGATTGGCTCTCCGGTTTCGTCTGCTTGTGTGCAGCTGCAACTTTCTTTGCCCGGTATTTCTGGGTCGCCGATATCATCGCCAATCTGCGAGTGCAATTGATTCTCGGCCTTCTGGGAACAATCGTTATACTGCTGTTCCTGCGCCGCTGGCGAATGGTGTTGGTGGTAACTGCTGTGACGATCTGGCAGGCATCATGGCTGATTTCAGCGTTTCAATCCTCACACGGTTCAATGCCTTCCTCAGGACAGCCAAATGCGTTAGTTCCGGCAGATCAGTCACCACACTTGCAAGTGTTTCTGGCAAATGTTCTCACAAGAAATCAGCAGCACGGTCGTATCACGTCGCAGATTCGAGCGGCAGATCCGGACGTAATCGTCATCGTGGAACTCAGTTCAAAACTCAACGTAACCATCAACAGTGAATTCGGCGATTCACACAAGTATGCAATCGCTGAACCGCAGGATGACGGAAACTTCGGCATCGGACTTTGGTCACGTTTACCACTGACCGATGCCAGCATCTTTCATCTGAATTCACAATCGTTCCCGTCGATCGAAGCGGAAATTGAAGTCAACTCGCGACGAATCCTCGTCTTCGCCACGCACCCGATACCGCCTATGGGTTCCAGAAATTTCGTTCAACGCAATGAACATTTATCATTACTTGCGAAACGTATTCAACAGCGACACAACGATGAACCCGAGCGTTCAACGCTGCTGTTGGGTGACTTGAATTTGACGCCATGGTCTCCGTTGTTCAATGATCTGCTTAAATCGTCCGACCTCGAAAATTCCGCTGCAGGACGTGGCTTGCAGCCAACCTGGTACTGTGGGAATTCATTTCCGTTTGGGTTGGTCCTGGATCATGCCTTGCACAGCCATGATTTGCAGTGTGAAAATTGCGAGGTATTGCCGGAAAACGGTTCTGATCATCGAGCACAAGTGTTTAGATTTTCGTTGACGAGCCCGCGTTGACTTCCGGTAGCCAACGACATGTCTACAATGCTTTCGATACGCAAACAGCGTTTTTAAATCACTCAATCACAATATAAGGAAAACACTGTGAATCAGGTTTTTGGAAGTTTAAGTTCGGCACTGCTGTTACCGACGATGTTGTTTCATGCAGCTGCGGCCGTTGCAGAAGACAAGGTGACTGAAAAGCCACTGGCGGTCAGCACCGAACGTGCATTCCCAAATCTGGATTTCAACCGACCGATTGTTGTGACTCATGCCGGTGATGGCAGCAATCGAGTGTTTGTGGCGGAACAGGAAGGCATCATCAAGGTCTTCAAAAACGATCAGGAAACCGAAGAAGTATCAGTGTTCCTGGACATCGATAAACGCTGCGTCTATGCCGACAATCAGAATGAAGAAGGCTTCCTGGGATTTGCATTCCATCCGAAGTTCAAACAGAACGGCGAATTTTTCGTCTACTACACATCTGACGAAGCTGAGCACCTTTCCAAGGTTTCAAGATTCCGTGTTTCCAAAGATAAACCAAACGTCGCTGATCCGGCGTCCGAAGAAGTCATCATGCGGATTCCTCAACCGTTCTGGAACCACAACGGCGGGACCCTGGAATTTGGTAAAGACGGATTTCTGTATATCGCTCTGGGAGACGGCGGCAGCGGCAACGACCCAAACGGCAACGGTCAAAGCCTGACAACGCTGCTGGGCTCCATTTTGCGGATTGATGTCGATAAAAAAGCCGACGGCAAGAACTACGCGATCCCGAAAGACAATCCGTTCGTCGGCAAAACGATTGCGACTGGACGTCGCGGGGAAACAACTCCAGCGCGCGGCGAAATCTACGCATACGGTTTGCGAAATCCATGGCGAATTTCGTTTGACCGTAAAACCGGTACTCTTTGGTGTGGTGACGTCGGTCAGAATTTGTGGGAAGAAATTGACATCATCAAGTCCGGTGGAAACTACGGCTGGAACATCCGCGAAGCAAAGCATTGGTTCCGCCCGGACGGAAATGACGCGGACCGTCCTGAACTGATTGATCCGATTTTCGAATACCATCATCAGGTCGGCAAATCGATCACCGGCGGCACGGTCTACCGAGGAACCCGCGTGCCGGAACTGGTTGGCAAATACATCTACGCCGATTATGTTTCAGGCCTGCTGTGGGCGTTGGAATACGACGAATCCGCAGGTAAAGTTGTTGCGAATTATTCATTAACCGGCGACAAACTTCCGGTCATGAGTTTCGGCGACGACGAAGCCGGCGACATCTACTTCACGACACCATTCGGCAGTCTGTTTAGATTCAAGTCGGGCGTTGACTCCAAGTAGGCGGTTAAACTCCTCTGGGATTTTGCGATTCGCTCGTGGAACGAGCCGAGCGCGTAGCCCCACGCTTCAGCGTGGAGTACTGGATCAACAAAAAAACATCCGCCGTGGAACGGCGGGAGATATTTTCTTGTGTATGCGGCAGGAAACCCCAGGTTGAAACCCGGGGCTACGCGCTGCCGCCGCATCCGCAGCGAATGACACGAAGGCAACGATACAATATCCATATCTTCGCGATGAGAACGCACATAACGTGAGCTCAGCAATGGGTCAGGGACCGTTTCGCGTGTTCAGCGCTGCTGGTTTGCCCGCATTGTGCGTGAGATTCGTTGAGTGTGACAAGTAAACTCGATGCGCATGCATTCAACGACTGATAACGTACCAATGCCAATTCACCGCGCGATGCTAAAGCATCTCATGCATCTCACCAGTTCAGCCGCGCGGATGGCATTGCTTATGCACGGACTTTAAGCGGCTGTGTTCGACGTGAGTATAAATCTGTGTCGTGCGGATGCTTGAGTGGCCAAGCATTTCCTGCAGAGCGCGGATGTCCGCACCGCCAGCCAAAAGATGCGTCGCAAAACTGTGTCGCAAGGTATGCGGCCCGATTTCGTTCGCGCAGCCGACGCGAGCGGCGTAGCGTTGCACGAGTTCCCAGACAGATTCGCGATTCATCACGCGGCCACTGCGCGTCAGAAACAGATGCCCGCTATCTGCACCGGCAACGATGACAAGATCGGGGCGTTCATGCAACAAGTATTTGCGAATTGCATCTGTCGCGACCGGATTCAATGACACCAGTCGCTGCTTGTCACCTTTGCCCGTGCAGCGACAATAGTTCTCGTCCAGTTGCACGTCACTCTGTTTCATGTTCACGACTTCAGAAACGCGACAACCTGTCGCATACATCACCGCCAGAAGTGCTCGGTCGCGAAGATAGTAGCGATCGATCGGCCCAATGGGAGCGGCCAGCAGCGCATCCACCATTTCCGGGCTGAGAACCTTTGGTAGTCGCTCCCACAGTTTTGGCGAGCTAACCAGATCGACGGTGCTTTCCGCAACGACACCTTCCAGCATCAGAAAACGAAAGAACATGCGGACGGCGACAAGGTTGCGTCCGACACTGCTGGCTGCAAGTCCGAGCGATTGAAGGTACTCAAGGAACAAGGTAATCGTTGGAACGCCGATTTCGTGAATTCCGACCTTGCCGTTGTCGCGATTCCAGGCAAAAAATCGTTCCA
>JAYVNW010000153.1:0-4372 GCA_043758225.1 Candidatus Kuenenia sp.
AGTTCAACGAGCGAAGTGGCAGTGCCCGTAAAAGGAACTGCACTGGACAGAAGTCCCCGGATTGCGAATAGAATTATGCCCAGATCGCCACAGAAAACATCCACAAATCTTAAGGTCTGAACATGAAGCGTATGATTCTGAAAATGATCCCTCGTCTGCTGGCCGGAACATTTTTGTTCGTCGCGGCTTGCAGCAGCGCGACAGCCGCCGACTTAAAGACTGACTGGAATCAGTTTCGTGGGCCAAATCGAGACAATCTCAGCGAGGAAACCGGACTGGCAGATTCATGGCCGGACGGCGGTCCAGAGTTGTTGCAGACGATTACCGGTATCGGCGAAGGTTATGCATCAGTCTCGCTGGTTGGCGAGTTGATGTACACGATGGGGAATGTCGATGGCGGTGAATACATCATTGCATTGAATCGGAAGACTGGCGAAATCGTCTGGAAGGCACGGAATGGCGATGAATATCGCGAAGGACAGGGCAATGGGCCTCGCGGAACCCCGACCGTCGAAAACCGAATGGTCTACGCATTGGGTGGCAATGGTGATCTTTCGTGCTTGAATGCCAACAGCGGCGACGTCATCTGGCACTTGAATATTCTGAAGGACTTCGGCGGTGGAAACATCACATGGGGCATCAGTGAATCTGTGCTTATCGACGATGACAACGTCATCTGTTCACCCGGCGGCAACGATGCAACAGTTGTTGCACTCAACGCCAAAACCGGCAAGGTTGTCTGGAAGAGCCTGGTTCCCGAACAACCACAGGCGTCCTATGCATCACCAGTCGTTGCGACGATTGGCAAGGTAAAGCAGTACGTGATCTTTACCTCGAAAGGTATTTGCGGAGTCCGTGCAAAAGACGGAGAACCACTTTGGGGACAAAACAAGTCATCCAACGGGACCGCAAATTGTGCGACACCGCTGGTATTCGATAACTACGTGTTCAGTTCTTCAGACTATGGCACCGGCGCTGAGCTGGTAGAGCTCAAGGCTCAGGGCAACAACGTCAAAGCCAACCCGGTCTACTTCACAAAAGACATGAAGAATCATCACGGCGGCATGGTGTTGCTGGACGGTTATGTCTACGGTTCCAGCGGCGATCTTTTGTCATGCGTGGAACTTAAAACCGGCAAGCCAGCCTGGCGCGAGCACGGCATGAAAGGTTCCATCGTCTATGCAGACAGGAAAATCGTCTTCCGCAACGAACAGGGACCCGTCGTGCTGCTGGCTGCAGATTCCAAACAGTTCAGGCAACTGGGACGTTTTGAACAACCCGATCGCAGCGACCGTCCAGCATGGTCTCATCCAGTCATCGCCGATGGCAAGTTGTATCTGCGTGATCAGGACAAATTGCTTGTCTATAACCTGAAGTAGCTCTCTATTCAAAAATCTCGCTCACCAGAAGACAAAACCCAGGCAACAGGTCAGGTGCCTTTAGGGTCTGGTCTGACTTAAGCGCCGTGATTTTGTCAAGGCTTTCGAAAACTGTGATTTGCTTCTGGCGAGGATCGACGACCCAGACAAGAGAAGTTCCTGCTTCAATCCACATTAACGCCTTTGATTGGACATTCGTCCACAAATCGTTCGGCGACACAACTTCGACCGCAAGATCCGGCACACCAGGCCAGTACCCAGTCTTCCTGGCTGCACGAGAAAACTTCTGGGTGGTCACAAAAGCAATATCCGGCGCTCGAACAGTATCTGGATTTTGTTGTATGAGGAATCCTGTTTCTGCAGCGAAAACACGTCCCAGCTTGTTCTGCTTTACGAATGTCTGCAGACTGGCAGCCAATTCCATCGTGATCAGGCCATGCTCGAAACTTGCCGGAGACATAGTCAAAAGTTCTCCACAAACCAATTCATAACGACCTTGCCCATGTGGCATAGTCAGGAGATCTTCCGCTGTCAGGAATGATTGGGTGATGGACATCTGCGTCTGCTTTTCGTCACAATAAATTGACACTGTAATAGACTCCGACATTGTGCCAGATTAGTTGAAGAATGCATAGTAGATTTCCAAGGCTTTATCGTCTTCTTCAGTGAAAACCCTGGCCAATCAATGCATTGCGACGCAGCCTCAATACTTGACCCCCGTCACATTGACGCCACTGCCAATCAGCAGATTGTTTTCATAAGTCCAGCGGTAGAACCGCCCGATTTTTTCGGGTGGCAACACCGTAAGTTGGCCAAATCCGGCTTCGTGAAACCAGATGCTCAGTTCGTCGACAGTGTGGTGATACTGATACTTCGGTGCCCACCAGTCGAACGTATCGCAGACGCGATTTTCGTAGCTCGGATGAGCGCTGAAATTGACGAGTTTGTTGAGTGTCCGGTTGACGATTGGTAGACCTCCCAGGATCGCTCCGACATGGCAAAATGGCATCAGAGCCCATGAAGGCAGTTTGGTTGTGATCGTTCGCAAACCGGTGTTCAGGATCTCCTGCCACAACTGATTCCTGCGATACAGCCACACCGAATATCGACCACCAGGCATGACCATTTTCGCAACCGCATCAAACACTGATCGCGTATGAGCATCATGATGCATCACACCAATGGAAAACACAAAATCAAACGACGCGGGTTCAAAAGGCAAATGCTTCAAGTCGGCCTGAACGAACTGCACGTTCGGCAGATGCCCACATAACTGAGCTGCTTTATCGACCGCTCGTGTATGATCAGCACCGAACACGGTGGCACCACCTTCACCACAGACCTTCGCGTAGCGGCCTCCGCCGCAGCCGGCGTCAAGAATTCTTTTCCCGGCCAGTTCGCTGATGGAAATTCCCGACTTGGCTGCAAACGTCGCACGATCTTCGTCGTCATGTGCAACCTCGAAATGTGTCCACTGATGGCCAAAGCTTTCCAGATGCTCGTCCGTCACGAAACGAGGAATGCCGTTGATGATTTTCCACGAACGATCGCCACCACCGGAAATCAGTTTTAAGCCGTCGTCTGCCAGTTGCAGTGGCGTACTGCGTTCGGGATCGCGAAGTGCTGACAGCAAGATTGGGGACAACATCAGAATTCAATTTCCATCAAGTCTTCAGCAAGGTATGCATTCGCAAAAATTGCTCGAATGCCGTCCATACCGACAGGATCATCATCAGGACGCTGTGGATCAACATGAATGAGGTACAAGCATTTGACATTCGCCTGCTTTGCAAGCCGCGCTACGTTCGACGACGAACTGTGGCCCGTTTTGGTTGCCCAGTCATCCTGTTCATCGGGAAAGTAACATTCATGAACCAGCACATTCACGCCTCGTACAAAATCGGCATAGTTTCCCGGAGCTGTGGTGTCGGTGACATAAGCTAGTGATTTTCCAGGCCAGTCCAGTCGAAACCCAACGGAGCCACCGGGATGCTGCAGTGGAGACCACGTGAGTTTTCCGCCGTCTGGGAGGGGGACGCCGCCATCCAGAACGTGCCATTCAAAGTCGGGCTCGACAGGAAACAATTCGTTTGCGAGCAAATGTGTTTGGACCGCGTGAATGGTTTCTTCAGTGCCAAACACTCGAACCCGATCCAAATCGCCACGCAACAACGGCACAAGTATGAACGTGAGTCCGCAAATGTGATCCAGGTGCGCGTGGGTGAGAAAAACATCCAGCGTCGAAGACCGAATGGCCTTTTGCACGCGAAAGAATCCGGTCCCCGCATCTAAAGCAACGCCGATATCAGGCAGCAATAAACTGGCCGTATGTCGCCGTTCATTCGGGTGGTAGCCACCAGTTCCTAGAAAGACAAGCTGCATGGACAGGCCAACAATGGAGTGGGAAGGAAATAATCGCTTTCACCCTCCCTGTGGGAGGGGCTGCGAAGCCGGGGAGGGACCTGAATTCCGACAACGCAACGTACAATCTGCCGAACTCTGTGCCACGGAAGTCTATCAAACCAACTCCACGATGTCCTGAGTCTTACAAATCCCGAACACTTGTGAAACAACACTTTTCTAAGAACAATACAGGCTTCCAAACGTGATCTTCAGGAGAAAACCATGTCCCCCAAGCCGACAGTCATTATTAGCGCGTTTGCCGATGAAGCCGCGAATCGCCGCACCGCTCTGGAACAAATGACCGCGCTGGCAGCGATCGGCATCCGAAACTACAGCCCGCGATTTATCGACGTTCTGGGCGACGGAAAAATCGAACACGTCACAGAACTCAGCTTGGAAAAGCTCGAAAAACTCAAAGAATTTCATGCCGAATACGGCGTCAGAGTCACCAGCATCGGTGCTCGCGTCGGCAAAGTAAAGCTGCTGGACGTCGATGATGGTTCTCATAACAAATTTGTACCGTTCGACAAATATATGCAGGGCGAAGTTGCTCGCACGATCAAATGCGCGAAGGCATTGGACACGAAACT